>JBOGBZ010000164.1:0-13993 GCA_051656485.1 Cellulosilyticaceae bacterium | reverse complement strand
ACACTAATTAAATATAATGATTTATTTTTTGATATTCAAAGCGTCATTAACTTAAATAATATGTACCTGGAGATAACAAAAAGATTTTTAGATAATGGCGATTTATTTGTTTTCTTTGAAATTGATTCCCCTGTTTTAACCTCTATTGCAATTGATTTCCAAGAAAACATAACAGCTCTATGCTTTGACCACCTCTATATTAAACCTCAATTTGATAAACGTTATGGTGAAAATAAAATCAGCGGGCCATTATATTATCTCACTTCTAAAGAATCAACTGCTATTATCTCTAAAATCTATTATTATAAAACCCTTGTTAAGGAATATAGGGAAACTGAAAAATCTGTTCTATACGAACTTATCTCCGAAGAAAGTACTATTACTATTCAAGATACGTCCTTACTTGTCCAGTTGAATGCTATGGCACCCAAGTGTTCTTTTAGTATTTGCTTATCTAAAGACCAACTTTTTCTTGATGAAAAAAATAAAGAAGACTACTTTAAGTTTTACTTTGAAAGTTTAAAAAATAATTCTGTACTTAATTCCTATTTTATACTTAAGTCCGGAACTTATACTAAGTTACCCTATTCGATAGAACCCTTTACGACAGATGGTTATGGCTATAGCTTACATCATTCATCAAAAAAAGAACTTATTCCATTCTTATATAAAACGCAAGAGCGTTATTTTTATAATATGATTGTTAATGCTATTATGCAGGCTTTTTTATATCAAAAACATGAAAATGGCGTCTTTTATACACCTTATACATCTACATGGCTAAAAAATGACACAGGTATAGTTGCCCCCTATATTGATACTCGCCTAAATGAAACCTTTAATTTAATGCTCAAGGATTTTATAAAAGCATTTCCTGATAAGGGTATTATCGATAATACTTGCAACTATATGGACTTTATCGTAAGTTATAAAAAAAATGGTGGTCAAGTTTATGAAATAGAAGGAGGAACATTTTTCCCAGACTATTTTAGGTACAATTTAGAGCGGAAGACCCATGCCTCATTGAATCATCAGCTAGGGATTGCAAATGGTATGTTTAATCAATATCTTATAAGTACAGATACCAAATATCTAAAAATTTTTACTGGTATCATTAGATTTTTAGAAAGCACTTGGGAGCAGTGGCTTAAAGAAAACCATGATTTGTATTATGGTATCAAGCAAGAGGAAACACACATTGTCTATTACGGGGATGATTATATCTATGTGACACTCATTGATTTATTAAGAACACAGCTCAATTTATTGAAGCTCTATAACAAGCGTAATACAACGATTGATAAACTTATAAAAAGTAAACTTATGTTTTTAGATGCAAATCATTATGGCATTATGGACGATAATGCCATATTAGCTCCAGGTGAAGGGATTCATTCAAGAGTAGAAGCTCTAAAACTGCATAAAGAAGTGTATGGATAAATCATACACTAAATCATCCCAATCATTGTAAACATTGTAAACAATAAGATGGCCCTTTAGTATCCAGTATACTAAAGGGCTATCTTATTAGCAAAATTTTTTCAGATACGCTAGTGTAGTAGGTGGTACGATTGTTGCAATTTCTTCAAAATTACCTTCTGCAAGTAACTTACGCACTCTACTAGCACTAATTGGAGCACCTCCACTGGCTTTCCTTGGTATGATTTTAAAATCTATATGATACTTAGGTAGTATCCTTTGCATTGCAAGGTTATATTGTCTCGTAACCTTACACAAAGGTTCTTCACCAGCAAAGCGAATGGTTATCCCTAATGCAGGTGCAATTGTCTCAGCAAAAATCTGGACATCCATACTTGCATCTATCTGGTTTTCTTGTAACTGATCTTTGTTACTGTAGGCTGCAAACGTACGTGTTGAAATAATAAATTTGCCGCTTGGGAAAACCGTTACATTTTTCAAATCTTTTACCCCTTCTTTAACCAAAAAGATTCTATCTTTAAAAGGAAACATCGATTTATCTTCTTCGACGACAAAAAGATAGAGGTGAGCTACTTCACTAGCTGCCTTTTCAATCAAATAGCGATGACCTAATGTGAAAGGGTTACAATTGACGACAATTGCTCCGATTTGGGTTTTGTTCACCTCTGCAGCTGTACGTAGTTCTTTAATGTATGCACTTAGTTCCAATAACTCATTATCTGCCAAGTCATAGTTGCTACTTACTGTTGGTAACGCAGAAGCGTCCACCTTTGTACCTTCCTTGATTTCAAACAACTTATTTGCTTGCATAAAGTGATAAAGGGTCTCAGCCATTCGCTGACTTCCAATAAAGTTAATATGGGACTGATCCATGAAAACCTCTCCCATTTGATGTGGTCTGTTAAATGCAGGTAAAACATCACAAAATGGAAAGATACCTTTTACAGCATCAATGCGTTCCTTTGTCCGAAGCATGGATACAATAATATCATTAGGATTAAATTGCATACTCTGCATCAATGCCATCTGCCGCTCATCATCGCTAGCCGAATAATTGGAACAGTTCTGGACAGCATATTGGATGCCATTCCTATTTAACACTCTTTGCAAACAGCTTGCTATCGTACTTGCATCATCTGTTCCCATTCCCAAGCATACACTTGATCCAAATAGGTAAATAACGCCTTTATACACATTAGGCAAGTCAGTAGTTACACGTTGCCCACCAACTATATTAACGTATTTACCTTGTCTATCTTTATAATGGGTAATATTGTTTTTATCATAATATAAAGAAAACCCTTCTGTAACTTCTTTGACATATGCCAATGTCAGACCATTTTTCCCGAATACAGGATCAGTTAACGGTACTGTTTCTGAAGACGCCTTTATAGAAGCTAAAAATGTATCAATATTTTTTTCATGTTCTGAAAGGTTGGCGACAAATGATGCTCCTGGATTATTACATACGATCATGTGTACCCCTGGGTTTTTAGCTTGAATGGCCTTAAGTGGTTCAACAATAAGCTTATGTGTGAAGCATTCTAGTGCTAGCTTATCCCAATATATCATTTTGGCACGTGTAGTAGTTGCTAATTTCTGCTGTATATCCATACTATAGTTTTCTGTTACAATAATGGCTTCAGTAGCATCTAGTTCTTTGGTGGCACTATAGTCCAAAAAAGAAATAAGGGTATTTGCACTTGGAAGATGTACTGTATATTGCTGTGGTGCGGAACTTATTAGCATTTTTGTTTGAAAACCTGAAAGACGTGCTGCTATGGCCAGACATGCGCCAAAAAAGGTATCTGAATAAATAGAGATGCTTTTATAACCTTGATTGTGCAAATAGCTAAAGATATTTTCCCCTAAAGAAAAAACAGCGGTTAGTAGAAAAGTCTTTCTATCAAAATCCAATTGTCCTTGTTGTATCTGGCTGAAGTAGGCTAAAATTAAATCTAGTTTTTCTTCATACTGCTTGCTAGAAGTTAAGCCATCTGTATAACTTAATAATGACTGAACAACAACCTCAATGCTATAATCTATTTCATCATATAAAGAGTATGCATTTTTGTAATGCTCTCCTTGTTGCTTGACAAAAGTTCTTATTTTGTACTTGCCAAGGGTATTTATTTGCAATTCAAAATGTCCTTCAGTAGTATATTTACCCTTATATATTGTCTTTTTATCCAAATCAATGTAAAAAGCAAATTCAAGCTTACTTTTTTCATAATTGCTCGTAGCATCTATGCTGAGCATATTTCCCTGAATACTAATTGTTCGGTTAACTCCATAAATATTCTCCATCATTAACTCCTTTAGGCAAAAGTAGCTTCATGACAATATATGCTTTGGTCAAGTTTATTTATAACATATACGCATAGTCCACCTTTTTCAGTGATCTATTCCCTAAACATTACTTTCTCTATTATTTCAATTTACATAAAGATATATATGTATTAAAATTTATCTATTAGATAAAATTTTATAACCTTAGAACTTGCCGATGCAAGCAAAAATGTTTATAAGTTTACACTGGATATGAAAAATGTTATTCAGCAACTAGATTAAAAAGCTACATAAGGGAGGATTTGCTATGAGTATTACAATAAGAGCCTATCAAGATACAGATGAACCAGAATGGGTAAGATGTAGAGTCCTATCCTTTCTTGATTCATCTTACTATGATGACGTGAAGCGTGAGAAAGAACAGTATGACCATCCATCTATTTGTTTAATCGCTGAACATGCTAACCGAATGATTGGATTTATCGATGTGGAGTACGAAGAGAGTAGAGGAGAAGTGTGCTACTTAAAAGGTTCTTTGGGGGCTAATATATGGCATTTAGGTGTTCTCCCAGAGTATAGAAGTAGAGGGATTGCAGGGATGTTATGGGAACAAGCCAAAGCATTGCTTATTGAAAGAGATATACAGCGTGTAGAGTTATGGACACAAGATGATGTACCTGCTAATAAATGGTATGAAAAACAAGGATTTAAACTTACCTGGAGCTATTTAAATATTTTTGTGTATGGGGATGATAAAGATCCATCTAAAAGCTATATAAATCATAAGGTCCTTGGAAAAATATTTGGTATGCGCTGTTTAAACTTCGAAGCACCTATTGAAAGGAAATATGAATTCATGAGTCGTTATGAGCGTGTTCATGAAGTCCGACTCTATGAATTGAAATTATAATACAAAACCCACCTATAAAGCAAATTGGCTGGTAGCAGAACAGGCAACTTGCTTTATAGGTGGGTTTTAGATATAAGAGAAGCTTGTACTTATACAACGAACTATTCGCGAAACACAAGTTTTACGAAAAATAGGTTATATAAGAAAGTAAAGAGTGGTTCCCCACTCTTATTTTCTTATATAACCTATTGCTTTATGTCAATTTTTTAATCTTGTAATCCTTTTTCTGCGTACTCTTTTGTACGGTTGCGAATACGCTTTGCGTAATCGATAATTTTACGGTCATACTCTTGATCCATTAATGGTGATGTGAGTAAGAAATCCGCTGTTGATTGATTACTTGCTACTGGTATATCGTATAATGCAGCGATACGAAGTAAAGCTTTAACATCTGGGTCATGTGGCTGAGCTGCTAATGGATCCCAGAAGAAAATCATAAAGTCAATCTTACCTTCTACGATACGGCTCCCTATTTGCTGGTCGCCACCTAGTGGACCACTATTAAATGCTGTAATAGGTAGTTCCGTAGCATCTGCTAGAAGCTTCGCTGTAGTTCCTGTACCACATAAAAAGTGCTTTGTAAGCTTCTCCTTATTAATCTTTACCCATTCAATCATGTCTGATTTTCTATTATCATGCGCTACTAATGCAATGCTTTTTTGTTTTTCCATACGTACGAGTGTATAGTCTTTTTCATTTGTCATTGATGTCTGCCTCCTTATTGTGCCAGCTATTTTATTTTCTTTATTATTATACCCTTTATTCACTCATTTGCATATAGCTTTTAAAATCTTCACCTATTTCTTCGATAAGATAACTCATTTTTTTTGAATTGTTATAAGAGAGATACAACTTCTTTTTTGCCCTGGTCATCCCTACATAAAAGAGCCTCTTCTCTTCTGCTAATAACCCTTCTTTCACACTTTTCATCAATGGGAAAATACCTTCATTACACCCTATCATATACACATAGTCAAATTCTAGACCTTTTGCCTGATGAATGGTCATAATAGGAATCTTATTTTTAAACAAATCACTCTGCTCTACTTCACTATAATGAAGTGCTGAGAAAGAAATGAGCTTAATCATATTGTCTTGTATACTTAGTTTTTCATCATAAAGCTCTTTCGCAATCTTGAAGTATTCTCTTATACTTCCTACTTCTTCTTCAGTGTAGTAGTCTTTTAGTCCACAATCATTCATCATATACTGAATACTTTCATGGGGTGGTTGTGTAAGAACCGTATCCACCATCGATAAAATGCGGGTCTTATAGTCATGAATATAAGGATAATACGCCTCTAAATGCTCATGCCTCTCCTGCTTCTTTGTGGCAATCACATCCATAAGATGCTTAAGGACTTCTCCCGTAGCCAGTATATCATAGTAGGCATTATGATTAGGCTCATGCTCTGTATCTATAAGCTTCGATAGTGTATCTAGCTTGTGGTTTACTAAATGTGGGTAGACTTTACATGATAAATCCAAGGTATCGTAAACTGCTTTATAATCTAGTGGATCTTCATCATATCGATGCATCATACTCCCTAAGATTTCTAAATCATATTTAATATTATGCCCAACGATTACATCTTTTTTCACAAAAGTCTTTAAAGCTTGCAGTGCTTCTTTTGGCGGCTTGCCTTCTTTCGCTAGTTGTTCGTCTGAGAAGCCATGCACATGATAGGAATCCCCTACTTCTTTTGTAGGTTTCAGTAAGACATCAAGTTTGTCTACGACACCTTTTTTCCCATAGCGAATCGCTGCTATTTGGATGACGTCTTCTGTGGTCGTATCAAGGCCTGTACTTTCCACATCAAGAACAATGATTTCATTATGATCATAAGCTTTATAAAGTGCTTGGTACGGGTCACTATCTTCCGCTTCGAACCAGTCATGGAGATACATATAGTCTTTCTGTGTCTTCTTTAATTCATAAAGGAGCCAGTCATCTATCTTAATCATCGGGTATTTCAGCAGTTTCTCCAATGCATGACTATTACGCCTATTAGTCGCGTAGGTAAAAAGGGCTAATAGATCTTTAATTTCTTTTTTTCTAAAAAGGCGTATATCTTCTACGCGGATACAAGGTATCTGATGCTTCTCAAATACTTCACTTATCTTTTTCGCTTGATTGTTAATACGTGTCAGCACAGCTATACGTGTCTCGCCATTGGTAAGGTGCTGGCTAATAGACTGAGCTACTGCTCGCATTTCGCCAGGCTCATGGGCTGCTGACATCACTTCGATGGGCTCACCTATCTCCAATACTTGTGGTGAACAATCCAGTGGATACAGATTGGTGTTGCGAATATATTGATTGGCTGCTTTTAAAAGCATCTGTGTGCTTCTGTAATTGTAGGTCAGTTCTATCTGCGTAGGAACGAAGGTCTTACGGTAATCTTCGATCATCTCGAAAGGCTTCGAGCCTCGCCACTCGTAGATTGTCTGATTAAAGTCACCAAATAAAGCGATTTCATTGCCTTGTGCAAGGATTTTCAGCAGATGGTATTCTCTTTCACTGGTGTCTTGCATTTCATCTACTTGTATATAACGATAGCGGTTACGCCATTTACTGGCGATGCGCTCATCTTCCAAAAGGTATGTGGCTTCAATGATCAGGTCGATAAAGTCCACACTGTTATTCGTCTTAAGGTATTTTTGGTACATTTTAAGAATGGATACGCCGTACCTTTTAATGATTTCATCGTATTTCTTGTGTTGTCTTAAGTAGTCACTTACCACTAGTTTATAATCACTGCGGTCTTTTGCTTCAAAGGTAAGACTATGTTTTTTTACATTTTCAATAAAACTCGTAAGCATATACATATTGGTATAGTCTTCTTTTGTAAGGGCAAAAACAATGCGTTTTAAGACTTCACTGGTATCACTTTCATCCATAATGGTACACGGAAAAGTAAAGTGGGTATTGTCTTTCTCATGATTGATTAAGTAGTAGCAAAAAGAGTGAAAGGTCTTAATAGTAAGCTTGGGTATGGCTTTTGGATCATAAAGCTTGATACGTGACTCCATCTCTTTTGCTGCTTTATTTGTAAACGTAAGATTTAGTATATTTTCAGGTTGTACACCTTGTTGCATCAAATACGCTGTGCGCATGGCTATAACCTTAGTTTTGCCTGTGCCTGCTGGTGCAAGAACAATATGGTTGCCCTTGGTCGATTGTACGGCTAGTTGTTGATTGGTATTGAGTGTTTCAAAATCTTTTTCAAATACAGTCACCATGCCACCTCCTAAGTCTCATTATAGCATAGGGCTAGGCGTTGCACATAGATGTATTTCGTAGTATGATGGAAGTGTTTGAAATAATGAATGAGGTGTAATCATGGAAAAAATCATACAACTTTGTACATCTACCCTTGAGAATGGCACTTTTATTACAGGTACTTGGAGTAATCCACGTACCAAACAAGATGCATATGAGAAGTGCACTGTAAAGCCAGTCATTCTTAAAGACGTACCTTATGTACAATTTACTTTTTATAAAGACAATAAAGCGTATCATCATAATGTGGGGCTTGAAGACGTATCTGCTTTCATCACCGAGCACTGTACCAACTTCAAGCAGCTCCAGCTTTTCACTGCAATGAATGACTTCGCTATGCTTATCAACAAAAAAGGACAAGCTAATATCAAGAAGCTGCCTCCTACGAAAGAATGTCCTACTTGTTTTACACACAATCGCCAAAAGACTTATGTACTAGATGATACCAATGCTAAAGCATTTCTTGTACAATTAGGCCTTATGAGTGAAGATGGTAAAGTAAAGCCATCGAAGTATGATAAATACAAGCAAATTAATAAATACCTTGAAACCATTGAAGCAGTCATGAAAGACTTCAAAAATGATTTTATTCGTATCATAGACTTTGGATGTGGTAAATCTTATCTGACTTTTGCTATGTACTATTATCTCACTGAAATTTTAGGCAAGTCTGTAGAAATTGTAGGCTTAGACCTTAAGGAAGACGTCATTACTTTTTGCAACAAGCTTTCTGAAGAGCTAGGCTATACCAAACTTAAATTCCAAGTAGGCGATATCGGCCAGTATACTACCAATCAGCAGATTGATATGGTGGTTTCCCTACACGCTTGTAATATAGCTACTGATGCTGCTATCTCTAAAGCAGTGGGCTGGGATGCAAAGATTATCCTTGCAGTGCCTTGCTGTCATCACGAATGCTATACACAGATTCAAAACCCAATGCTGGCGCCTATCTTAAAGCATGGTATTTTAAAAGAGCGCATCGCCGCACTTGTTACAGATGGTCTACGTGGTCAACTCTTAGAATCAGTAGGCTATAAAGTATCCATTATGGAATTTATTGATATGCAGCATACCCCAAAGAATATCCTGATCAAAGCCATTAAGTCATCAGATCACTTTGATGCTTCGGCTTATGAGACCTATCAGACACTTTGCAAAGAGCTTTATCTAGATTTATCCTTACCTAAGTTTTTAGGTGATAAACTTTCTTAATACAGAAAAGCCAAAGGGCGTACCACTCATACAGTGGTACGCCCTTTGGCTTTTCTTTTCATTTAAGGTTGTTCTAATAACGTTGTGGAGTCAATACCTATATCGCTAAAGGTAGACTCTAATGCTTTTGGCTCTGGTGGTCTAGGTTTTGTACCTACTTTCACCACTTCGCCTCTTGCGCGATAATAACTGGTATTCACTAACTCTTTGTGTACGAGTGCATCATTTTTATAACAGAGTTTATACAGCTTCACAGTCTTTCCTTGAAGTGGTGCTGTCTCTTGAATACGCTGATCCACATAAAGTGATGGATCTTTAATAATCTTTATGGCTGGTGGTTCAGTCGTCTTCACTGTTTCTGATGAGAACTTGATGCTATCATAGTCTTCTTTAAGTGTGGTATGACTGAAGATATTTACATAGACACGGTTGTTCTCACAGTAGCTTTCGATAAATACTGGATACGCCGTGTTGTTCTGAAATCTAAAGTCAATGCTATCGGTTGCATAAGTTGCATCACGCCCTAATGGTACATATGCCACAGGCAAAGAATGGTTCGCACGTGCGACAATGTCTAATTTAGATAAGAGCACTGCATTGTAAAGGGTAGATGCGATTTGGCACACGCCACCGCCTATACCTTCTTCAAGCTTACCATCTACGATTACTTTTGAAGCACGATACCCTTCATCAAATGTGATGGGTTCTAACTGCTGCCCTAAAGAAAAGATATCGCCTGGCTTTAAGACGCGATTAATTTTCTTTGCTGCAAGAGATAGATTTTGATTACGGTTCTTATCACTATTATTATAAGATGTATAAAAGCTAGCGATAGGAGACTGTACAGTTTTTAGGAGTTCTGTGGTCACTGCTGCTGGTAGTTCTTTTACCACAACTGCGACTTCTCCTTCTTGCTGCTTCCCAAAATACTGTGCGATACGCCCTGCTGTCTCTTTGACATCCAGTGCTTCACCATTTGCTTCCTCTGTAAGGATAAACTGTCTGTTTTTGCGTTCAAGGGTAGCATCCACTGGCGCTTCATAAAAAGCTGTGGTATGCTGCATCAAGCCTTTAGATATGCCTTCCTCTGTAAAGGTAGGTGTCATATCAAACATCTTTGGTTGCTGACCACCGTATTTGGCGATACGATAGCGAGAAAAGAAATCCACATTATGTCCTTCATTGTATGCTAACTGGAGGGTTTCTTCTATTGGATACTGTGGGTTAAAGCTCTGGATAGGTACAGACGTTTTTTTATCTTTGTGCGTAAGTGTCAGTTTGTTTTCATGATTCGTAACTTTAAGTTTTTCTTCAAGTAAAAGTCTAGCTTCATCAACTGTAAGCCCCCCTATGGGGGTATCTTCTACGTATACATGCTGTGCAAAGCCTTCATCAAAGTCTTTCACAACCTTATATATGTATAACCCTCCCCCTAATAGGCATAATGTAGAGCTTACTAAAAGTACAACTAATAATGACATAATTATTTTTTGCGTACGACTACTCATGACTACCTCCTAGTTAGCTAATATGCGTGTAACTTAGATGGATTACTACATAAATGCAAATTGTGCAAAAATCCCTGCTACCATTGTAAGGATAAGAATCCCACAAATAATCCCTATAAACTTCTTTTTATTTTTGTGCACTGCTGCGTACATATTAAATGGTTTTTTCTTTGCTTTTGATTTGGTGTTTTTAGCTGACATTATAAATCCTCCCTTTGGATAAGTTTTTGTTTGATACAGTAAGTATAGTCAATCACACGTATGGTGCCATCTGCAAATGCGATACGTGCTTTAGGCTCATGAAGTTGTAAAATGGTGCCTTTGCCATAATGCTTATGTGTAATAGTAGCCCCTTCTTCGATGGTTATAGGCTTGTACAACATTTCATCAATAAAAGGCGATATACTCACCTTTTCTTGATATCTTTGTTGTGGCAGATAGATAAAAAGCTTTTCTTTGGCACGTGTCATCCCTACATAAAGTAAGCGTCGCTCTTCTTCTAATTGCTTTTCATCAAGGCTCTTACTATGAGGAATCACACCATCCACGGCATCTACAATAAACACATAGGTAAACTCTAAACCTTTCGCACTATGCATAGTACTTAAAACGACCCCGTCTTGCTTTGTATTTTTAGCATTTTGCTTTAGTCCCATAGCCATAAGCTTTAGGTGTTCTTCCCATGTATCGACGTCTTCAAATGATGCTGCCGACTCTGTAATATCTGCTAGAACATCCATCAAATTACTCACCGGCATTTTACGGAAGTTAGCATACTCTTGTAAGTACTTTTCATAACCGATGGTTTTGCTAATATAGGTAATGGCATCTTGCAAAGGCTTCCTCTGTAAACATTGTAAATGATAAATAAACTCTTGTATATAGTCTTTTTGCCACTGAGTAAGTAGGTCAGATTTTGTAAGAGTATTCAAAAGGTCACCATCCACTTTAACTGCATCTGCAAGTGCTGCTTTACTTATATATCTAGAGGGTCTATTGATAATTTGCATGATTTTTTCGGGGTTATTTCGATTCTTGGCAAGATGCAAATAAGCTAGCATATCTTTTGTCATCCACTGGTCATAAAGAGTATGGATAGTATCTTTCAAGACGAACGGTATATGGGCAGACATAAACATCTCAATCAGCGGCCGTGCCTGAATATTGGTTCGGTAAATAACTGCACACTCTGAAAGTTTGGTCTCGCCTTTGGTTAGTTCTATAATTTGATTCGTAATGGCTGCTGCCTGCTCCTTAGGATCCTTACAAGTGCAAAATGCTGGCTTTTCACCTTCTAATTTACTTGTCTTCATTGCCTTTGTGTAACGATTGGTGTTATGGGCAATCAGTGCATTACTGTAAGCTAAGATAGGCTGTGTCGAACGGTAATTCACATCAAGGATGACTTTCTTCACAGGATTAAAGTAAGTCTCAAAGGATAATAAAAACTCAGGCTTAGCGCCTCTAAATTGATAAATACTCTGATCATCATCTCCCACTACAAAAAGGTCTTTATGTTTTTCAGCCAGAAGCTTAATCACTTCAAACTGTACACAATTGATATCTTGAAATTCATCGATGAGAATATGCTTATAACGCCTTCTCATATGCTCTAAAAGATGTTCATTATGTATGAGTGCGTAATAGCAGTCTACTAGCATATCATCAAAGTCAAAAAGTCCTTGCCTTTCTTTATAGGCATCATAGCCTTGATAGACTTTTATAAAAAGTTCCTTTGAGATGCCATCCGGATTATAATATTTAGGTTGAATCAACTGATTTTTCATTAAGGTTAGGTGGCCTAAAAAAACTTCCACAAAATCCTCATGGCTTTCACCATCGATTTCTTTGTAAAGTTTTTCGATGACACGCTTTTTATTATCTTCACTTATAAGGTGGGAAAGGTCGTACTTTTCTGGGTCTACAAGACGAAGTATTTTATAAAAAACGGAATGAAAAGTCCCAAATTGCACACGACTTCCCCCATATAGTTGGTAGTAGCGTTCCTTCATCTCTTCTGCTGCTGCCTTTGTAAAAGTAATGACTAGGATATGGGATGGATCACAACCAAAAGTCTCTAACATATAATGAATACGCTGAGTAATTACAAAGGTCTTCCCTGAGCCTGGTCCTGCAATCACCATCGTTGGCCCAAGAGGTGCAGTGACAGCTTCTAGTTGATTGCTATTAAGTTGGGTGGTACTGAGTTCATTTTTTTTCATAGCTTTCATCTTTCATTAGGTAATAGATTATATTTATATTATACTCTTTTATTTCATTTAAAATCAAATTGTATTATAATAACATATAGATACGAATTTTTTATGAAAGGAATGGCATCTTTGGAAACTTTATTAACGCGCTATTTATTCTTTTTTGGTTTTGCAATCTTAGGCGCTACTTTTGCTATTTATCTGAAGAAAAGTACTAGGACACAACATGGTACATGGCAAGATTTTAGAAAAGCCGAACAAGAAGCAAACTTTTGTACAAAAAAAGACTTTCCTTCTACATTATTATTGACTTTTGAAAAAGATAAAATACCATATGTTGCAAATCCGCAATGTGAAAATATTTTTAATCAGCTTATGGCGTTTAAAGACCAACCCATGGTAAATTTAAGTAGCTATACAAATTTACAACTGAAAAAACAATTTGGTATGAATCATTTTACAACTTTAGTTACTTACGAAGAAACTTACAACGTTTTTTTAGAAACATTATATAAGTATGCTCTATGTCTTTATGAGCAATACTATACACAAGAAGCTATTGATTTAATCCATTATCTTATCGAAAAAAATGGAAACCTACAAAAATATAGTATCCTTCTTAACAAAATGTATGATACAATAAAACAAATTAATAATTAGAATAATTAGAATAATCAAGTAAGAGGTGTTAACATGAATATCGGGATATTTAGCGATACTTATTTACCACAGGTAAACGGCGTCGTTAGTTCAATCGTTACTTTAGAAAAACAATTAAGAAAACAAGGACACAATGTCTATATCTTTACTATTAGCCATCCTAAGGCTCCTGAGAAAGAAGATAATGTGTATCGTTTACCTAGTATGCCTTTTGTTTTCCTTAAAGATCATCGCGTAGGCCTTCTTTATTCTCCTAAATTAGTCCATAAGATAAAAAAATTAAAATTAGATATCATTCTTTCACAGACAGAATTCTCATTAGGCTTTTTTGCACGTTTAGTCTCTAAACAACTACATATTCCTATCGTTCATACTTATCATACGATGTATGAGGAATACATGCATTACATTTCAAAAGGCGTGGAATTCTCTCCTGAGTTTGCACGTAAGTATAGCAAGATGTTTTGTAATCATG
>JBOGBZ010000163.1:0-8016 GCA_051656485.1 Cellulosilyticaceae bacterium | reverse complement strand
CTATATGCGTAGTAGTAATGCAAGTAGTGGTCTGATGTTTATACCTGATACAGCAAGTATCCAAGAATTAGTGGGAAAAGACCCAGGATTTTCTGAGCAACTTTTAGTAAGCAAAGTCAATAATATGTTTATACGTCTTCAGTTGGCGTGGATGAATAAAGTGTGGGAAGAAGTAAGACCTTTTGAGACGGATGCGCTTTTCAATACACATAAGATGCAACTGGATCAGTACATAAGAAGTGGTCGTACCAACCGTATCGAAGATATATGTATCGTAAACACTGAACTGCTCAGATACTATGAACGCGGTGAGTATGAATATTTAGACGTTGAAATCAAAGCACGCTTTACGGATTACATCGTAGAAGATACCACAGGTAATGTGGTAAAGGGAGACCCTAGACGTACCATTCATATGCAGTATAAATGGAAGCTAGCTCGTAAAGGTGGCACAGTGACCAATGTAAAGCATATAGAAGCCACAGAATGTCCAAATTGTGGAGCAAACATTTCCATTAACCAAGCAGGCAAGTGTGAGTACTGTGGTAGTGTGGTCACAAAAGGTGACTTTGACTGGGTATTATCAGAGATAGAAGTTATTTCACAGCATTAAAGAGGAGGCAACTAAAGATGAAAATAGCCATTTTGGATGCAAAAACATTAGGAAATGATATCGACCTAGAGCCTATCAAGGCATTGGGGGAAGTAACGGTATATGATTTGACCACAGAGGAAGAAGTAGCAGACCGCGTAAAAGACGTGGATGTGATTGTGACCAATAAAGTGAGGTTGGGTGAGAGGGAATTAGAGCAGGCACAGCATGTGAAGCTTATCGCCCTTTTTGCCACAGGTTACAATAATATCGATCTTGACTATGCAAAGAAGCGTGGCATTGGTGTAGCCAATGTAGCAGGGTACTCTACTAAGAGTGTGGCACAGCATACCTTTGCAATGCTTTTTCAGCTCCTTGAACACCTAGGCTTTTATGACCGTTATGTAAAGACGAAAGCGTATGCAACAAGTGAAACATTCGCCTATATCGAAAAACCTTTTTACCAAATCGAAGGAAAAGTATGGGGCATTATAGGTATGGGGGCTATTGGCCAAGAAGTAGCGCGTCTAGCAGAAGCTTTTGGTGCCAAGGTGATGTATTATTCAACATCGGGTAAAAACACCCAGGCTAGCTATGAAAAAGTAAGTCTTGAGACATTGCTTGAGAAAAGTCATATTGTATCCATCCATGCACCTCTTAATGAGATGACCAAAGATTTAATAGGCTATGAAGAGATGTGCCAAATGAAAAAAGAGGCTATCCTTATGAATTTAGGCCGTGGTAGTATTATCAATGAAGAAGACTTGGTAAGAGCCTTAAAAGAAGACCTTATTCGTGGAGCGGCGCTGGATGTCCTTCAGGAGGAACCGATAGCAAGCACCCATTCTTTATATGAAGTAGATGAGTCCAAGTGGCTGGTAACACCTCACATTGCATGGGCGAGTGTGGAGGCTAGAAGAACCCTTGTGGAAGAAGTAGCAGGTAATATACAAGCATGCTTTACAGGTGAGCGCCGTAATCGTTTGGTTTAATCCATAAAGCAAGGGAAGAGAATAGTCTTTTTTAGATGCTGACGTCATATATTTTAATAAGCATAGCAATCGGTCAAGGGGGGAACCTTATGTGGACAGTTATCCTTATTACGGCGTTGGTGATTTGTGTAGTCGTTATCTTTTTGCTCGTGGATTATCAAAAAGATGATGAAATCCAAGATCTCTTTGAAGAAGACAGACAGGACTTAGAAGAAAATACGTTTTTCGAAGAAGACCCTGTGCTAGAAGAACTAGCGGAGGAAGAAGTAGAAGACGTAGAGGCTGAAGAAGTAGAAGAAGCTGAGAACGTAGTAGTTGAAGAAGTAGCGGAAACTGAAGATGCACAAGATGAAGAAGAAGTAGAAGATGACATAATGGATGATGCAGTCTTTGCGGATGACGATTTTGAAGTAGAAGAGGAAGAAGACGCAACGACTGAGAAATAAAAGTATGAAAGCTACTACGCACCTTTAAGAGGTAAGGAGTAGCTTTTTTTATAGATGGAGGTAGACATGCTAGAAGGATTACTTGTAGTGAATGGGTGTATGCGTACACCGAAATTTGAAGAAATAACGGCGATGTATCAAGAGGCCGCCCAAAAACACAACATAAAAATGGAAGTGGCGTACAATAATGACTTTACCTTTGGTGTGGCACAAGACGGCTTTGTACAGCATCCAAAATTGACATCAGATGTGAAATTTATTCTTTTTTTAGATAAAGATATAAGGCTTGCAAAGCAACTACAAAAAATGAATAAAAGACTATTTAATTCAGCGGAAGTCATCGAAGTATGTGATGATAAAAGTGCTACATGCATGGCTTTACAAGGTGCAGGTATACCGATGCCTAAGACCCTTATAGCTCCTCTTGTGTATCCAGGGACTTATGGTGAAGAAGACGGGTATATCCCGTGTATCGAAGCACAACTAGGGTATCCACTCGTCTTAAAAGAATGCTTCGGGTCGTTCGGTGAACAAGTGTACAAAATAGATAATAGAGAGAGGCTCAAGGCGAAGCGTAGACAGCTGGCAGCAGTACCACACCTTTACCAAGAAATGATCGTCAGTAGTTATGGGAGAGATGTACGTATCCATGTGGTAGGTGGTGAAGTGGTGGCCAGTATGCGACGTTATTCAGAAACGGATTTTCGTGCCAATATAAGTAGTGGTGGGAAGATGGAGGCTTTTCAGTGTCCGGAAAGTTTCAGTCGCTTAGCTGTACGTGTGTGCGAACTTTTAGGGGCAGATTTTGCTGGTATTGATTTATTGTTTGATACTGATGAGAATCCGGTGGTGTGTGAAGTGAATTCAAATGCCCATATCAAAAATATATTTGAATGTACGGGTGTTAATGTAGCGGAAGCAATTATGGCCTACATCGAGAAGGAGATGGACAAGGGATGATACAGGGATGGCTAGTATACAACCGAGAGGATTTAGAGAAAAATAAGTTTTTCGCAGAAAGTCTCGTGAGACACGGAGAAAACTTAGGGCTTCAGATGAAGCTTATGGTAAGAGAAGAAATCGTACTAGGGGTGAATGAAGAAGGGCTTACGATGTGGTGCAATGAGAGTACATCACCGCCTACATTTGTGGTGAACCGCACACGAGATAGTTTTTTTGCAAAGCACCTAGAGCTTTTAGGTGTTAGGGTATTTAATAGCTTTCAAGTTACAGACTTATGTAACGATAAAGGGAAAACCCATCAGTTTGTGAATCATCTAGGCATTCCATCGGTGGATACAGTGTTTTGGAATCAAGCGTATCAGACAATTGAGCAGATGCCACTTGTTTATCCAGTGGTTGTGAAAACCATAGATGGGCATGGTGGGGAAGAGGTGTGTCAAGTAGCGTCCAAAGAGGCATTAGAAGCTTGGATGGTAGAAAAGAAGAGGCGGCATTATGTCATTCAGAGCTTATGTAGTCAAGTAGGCGTAGATGTGCGGGTATTCGTAGTGGGAGATACGATTCTAGCAGCGATTAAAAGGGAATCAGTGGTGGACTTTAGATCCAACTATTCCTTAGGCGGTAAGACTTCCCTTTATGAAGTGGATGAAGCGTTGCAAGGGTTAGTAGCACGCATTGTGAAGCATCTACCGTGTGACTGTGTAGGCATTGACTTTATGGTGGACAAGGATGGGAACTACATTTTTAATGAGATAGAAGACGTGGTAGGAAGTCGTAGTTTGTATGCCAATAGTACCATCGATTTAGCAGAGCGGTATATGATGCACATACAAAAAAGGCTGAGCTAAAGGAAGCTCAACCTAAGGGTTATAAAACGTGTATTGGGTATGTTATTCTAAAATGTGTGTGAGTCCTGCAGTGAAAATATGGTGGATATGCTGGTCTGCTAAGGAGTAGTAGACCACTTTGCCTACTTTACGTGATTTCACGAGTTTGTGTGCTTTGAAGGTGCGTAATTGGTGCGAGATGGCAGAGTGTGTCATGCCTAAAGTGGCAGCTAAATCACAGACGCACATTTCTGACTTGAAAAGCGCACTTAAAATTTTGATACGGGTAGCATCTCCGAATACTTTAAAAAGAAGTGCTAGCTCATTTGAACGATCATTATCCAGAATAAAAGGTTTGACCTGTGCAACAACTTCTTCATGAATCATAGTGCATTGACATGTTTCTATAGATTTTGTGTCCATCGATTAACCTCCTTTGGCCAGTACAATCTAATACTATAAGGTTAGTCGGGTACATACTAAATGTCAAGCGAAAAAAATGATTAAACTTATATATAAATATTGATTATATTAAAATATAGATGTACTATTAAAATAGAGGCGTTTGAAAGAAAAAAAGGGGGAACGAGGATGATTCAATTTGAGAAAGAGCTTGAAAAGTTTAAGCCAATGTTGGATATCAATCACATAGAAGAAAATATTACATTAGACGATACAAAGGATATGGTTGACTTTGTGAAGGAAATTATAAAAACAACATACGAACAGGGGAATTAAAATGCAGGTAATATGTCCGAACTGTGGAAAGTTAGGGGAAGTTACGGAACGCTGTACCCAGTGTCAAGAACCTCTGGGATGGATTGGTAGTTGCTATCAGCAAAGTCAAAAGTATTACATAAAAGGCTATGATTATGCGGCGAAACGTCAGCTCACTCAAGCAATTCCATATTTGCAAAAAGCGATTAGTTTAAATAAGCAACATATAGAAGCTCAAAATGTACTGGGACTTGTGTACTATGAATTAGGACAAGTAGGCGAAGCCTTAAAGGTGTGGATCCTAAGCACTTCGATTAGTAGAGAAAATAATAGTGCTGAAATGTATATGGAGCAAGTACAAAAACAGCCCAAAAAGCTGGAGATGTATAAGGAAACCATTCATTTATATAACCGTGCTTTGAGGTATTTAGAAAAGAAAAATGACGATATGGCAGTTATTCGACTTAAAAAAGCAGTGAGTTTAAATCCACGCTTTGTAGAAGCGAGAAACTTACTGGCACTATGCTACTTGTATGAAAAACAGCCAGCTAAAGCTAAAGAACAAATTATAAAAACTTTAGAAATTGATAAATGTAATGAGAAAGCCCTTTATTATCTGAAACACATTGAATTACAAGATGAAGCGATGGAACAGCAAGAAGAACCCATCATTCAAAGTCCACACCTCCATAAAGCGAAGCTAGAAGGCAAGCCTCATCAGGTGAATCATAAAGGGGCTGTAGGTGGACGCGCCATTCTTTATTTTGTATTCGGTATGCTTTGTATGTTCATTGTACAGAGTGCACTTATTGTGCCTGCCAAGACAGAAGAAATCGAAGGGGAGCTTTATGCTGCTATTGGTGAAAATAGTAGTATGAAACTTCAGTTAGATACTTTTGTTAAAGATTCGGAGATTGCACTGCTCGAAGCCGAACAGCAAAAAGAAGCGTTACAAAAGCAATACGACTTACTGCAACAACAACACTATGCACTCTTACAGGAAAAACGCATCGATCAAATAGGTGCATACAAAAAAGAGAATAAGTGGGTGGAAGCGGCAGAATTGCTTTACACAATCGCACCAGATAGCTTAAGTACTGCTAATAAAGAGACTTTTGAAGGCTACAAAAAAGAGATCTATCCTAAGGCGTCAGACAAGCTTTATAGTATGGGGTACCAAGCGTATAAGGGGAACAATCATGCAGAAGCAATGAGTCACTTTGAAAAAGCGATGCTTTATGGCGGCAATAGTAAAACACTTAGTAATGTGATCTATTATATGGCAGAGATCGAAGAAAGTAATGGAAATGCAGCAAAGGCAATCCAATACTACCAAGTGTTAGAACAAGATTATAAAGGGACAAGTGCTCAGAAAAAAGGTGCAGCACGCCTTAAGAAACTACAACCAGAACAGTAAAAGGGATGTGAATGAACATTCCTTTTTTAATGCAATTGTAAAAAAATAGAAATCAATTGACAATATTTGTAAAATGCATTATGCTAGTGTATAGAAAAATAGGTGAAATGAGGTGTACTGTGAGTATAGAGTTTATAATGGATGAAAATACATTAATTGTCCAATTAAGAGGGGAAATAGATCACCATACGTGTGTAGAGATTAGAGAACGTGTGGATCGTGAGTATCAAAAACGCCGTGCAAAGAATATTTTATTTGACTTTAGTGCCATTGCTTTTATGGATAGTTCAGGGATAGGACTTTTGATGGGTCGATACCGCAATGTAGCTATCTGTGGGGGAAATATAGGGGTATACAATGTCACAACAAAAGTAGATAAAATTCTTAGCTTATCAGGTATATATAAATTGATGAAGCAATATGACACAAAAGATCAAGCACTTAAAAATTTAGCATAAAAAGACGAGGGGGATAAAGATGACACTGACCAATGAAATGCAAATTTGCTTTAAAAGTCAGTCTACCAATGAAGCGTTTGCACGTGTAGCTGTGGCAGCATTTTTTTCACAGCTCGACCCGACAGTGGACGAGTTGTATGATGTGAAGATGGCAGTATCAGAAGCTGTGACCAATAGTATTATACATGGTTATGGAAATGTAGAGACAGGTGTGATTACCATTCGCTGTCAATACACAGATCGTACAGCTAATGTTGAAATTAGTGACCAAGGTAGGGGTATTCAAGATATAGAAGAAGCGATGCAACCACTACATACCACATCAGAGGAAGACGAAAGAGCAGGGTTGGGATTTACGGTGATGCAATCAATGATGGATGAAGTAGAAGTAAGTTCAGAAGTAGGACAAGGGACTACGGTAAAACTTATGAAAACTTTTTATTAATCACCTCACACATTAAAGGAGGTGGCCGTTAGATGGATCATACACTAAAGTTGATAATGAAAGCGCAACAAGGAGATGAGACAGCTAAGGAAGTGCTCGTAGAAGAAAACATTGGGCTTGTATGGAGTCTTGTCAAAAGATTTGTAGGCCGTGGGTATGAAATGGAAGACTTGTTTCAAATAGGAAGTATTGGGCTACTTAAAAGCATCGATAAATTCGATTTAAGTTATAATGTCAAGTTTTCAACCTATGCAGTGCCTATGATTGTGGGGGAAATTAAAAGGTTTTTAAGAGATGATGGTATGATAAAAGTAAGTCGTTCCTTAAAAGAAATTGCGTATAAAGCAAGGGTAGCCAAAGAAGGACTTATGAAAGAATTAGATAGAGAACCGACCATTGTAGAGATTGCAGAAAGTCTGGAAATGGATGTAGAAGAAGTGGTGGCAGCGATGGAGGCCAATACAGAAATTGAATCATTAAGTGCGATTATTCACCAAGGAGATGGAAAGCCCATCACCCTTGAAGATAAGATAGATCAAGCGCCATCGGCACAGAACAATATGATCGATCATATCGTTCTTAGTCAAGTGATACAAGATCTAGAACCCATAGAGAAGCGTATTATTCTTTATAGATACTATGAAGACCGTACCCAGACAGAGATTGCTAGCATGCTGGATATTTCGCAAGTACAGGTATCCCGTATAGAAAAACGCATTTTAAAAAAAATGCGCGCCATGCTCAATACATCGTGAAAGAAGTGATAGAAGTCACTTCTTTTTTTATGCGAATAATTAAAGTGGATAAAATGGAGTGTATGAGATAATGTTCGAGAAAAAGGTGGTAAATAGGCGATTTAAAATCTATAATATTCAGACTTATAAAGATAAAAGCACCTATGATTTTGTTTGGAATAAGAAAATCAAACGATACAAAAATAAAAATCGAATAATATATTTTAAATTAAAAATAATGTTCGAAAATATATTGACGTTTAAAAGTCCCTATGATACCCTTGAGTTATCAAATAACTTTATCTGGAGGTAGCAAGGTGCAACAGTTTCAGATCTATGTAGAAAAGAAAAAAGGGTTTAATATAGAAGCCAAAAGAGTAGAAAAAGAATTAAAGACATTTTTAGGATTAAAACAAATCGAAGAA
>JBOGBZ010000162.1:0-29312 GCA_051656485.1 Cellulosilyticaceae bacterium | reverse complement strand
CCGCAAAACATAATGACTTCTTGGCTACACGCTTTTCCTATCTTACTTAAGTAGTAGGAGTCTCCCACATAGTCTGCTATTTCCTGTATTTCTTTATTGGTATAATAGTGCGCTAAAATCACTGCATCTTTTTCTCTTTTTAACTTTTCTATATCCTTTTTCAGCTGTTCCACAGTCATATATGCCTCCTAGATGTTTATTTAAAATTTAATATACCACTGTGCAAACAAAAAATCAATACATATGTCTTGTCATATGTGTAGTTATACTGGTAATTTATAAAAAATACCACGATATCTTAGGTATCATGGCATTTTTCCTTTTATTCTCTTGGATAGTCTGTATAAGTCTGTATGGCAATCTCAATTTCCACTGGATTATCTTCATAACGATACCAGTCAAAGTCTACATCCCAGTACTTACCTGTATTTTCAAGCGCTACATAATCATAGCTTTGTACTTTTTCATTTTCTATGGATTGGTTGATACACGCTTGTGTCGCTTCTAAATCAATGTCTTTATAAAAAGTTGTAAGAATGGTCTTTGCTGCATCATTGAGTTCGATTTTACCATCTTTATCATCGTCACATAGCGTAAGTCTTAAATCTTCAAAAGTATTGTTTGAATCTGTATCATCATTAAAGTAAAGACCATACTCAACTTCTGTAATGTATTGATAACGTGTATCGTAGTCTAGTATGGAACGATCATACTCCAGCTGACTTTGCTCATCCACACGGTTGAACCCTTGTGGATCTTCTATGTAAGCACCATAACGCTCATCAAGCACACTAAACATTTGACTGACGCGACCTAAGTAGGCTTCTGTCTTTTCTGCCTTAAAGACTAAGAGTGGATCATCTGCTCCAAAGTTTGCTGCAGCGATTGTTTTTGCATCAAGTCCTGGACTAGGCTGTACCCCACCTGTGGCCATGACCACCTCTTCAGACTTCTCTGCTTCTTCTTTTTCCCTGGCTTCGTCTTCTGCTTTCTGAGCTGCTTCGTTTATTTTATCTTCCTCTTCTTCTGCTTTTTTATCTTTTTCTAGATCTGTGGCCTTATCTTCGTCTTTATCTTTATTCTTATCTTTATTCTTATCTTTGTCTTTGCTACTTGTTTCTGTGTCATTGGATTCTTCTTTAGCCGCTATCTTACTCTTATTTAATCCTTCATCTTTTGAACATCCAAAAAGCATCGTTGATGCCAATACACACATACCTACAACCAACCATTTCTTACACATCACTGTGTTCCCCCTTATTTTTCTTTTTTATGCATTCATGCTATATCGTACAACTTTTATAATATTTTTTCAAGATTTAATTAATTTCGAATACATTGTTTACTTTTCTTGGAATTCATCTTATATTTAAAGTATCTTATCGTTGTATTAGGAGGTTACTATGAATTCTCGCCGTACAGGTCTTATTATTGCATTATGTAGTGTACTGGGTGTCTTTGTGATAAGCATACTTTTTTTATTTGCCATTATACTGGTCACTGATGCTAACAGCTCTTTATTTGAGTCTACCTATTCAATGGATTCTACTGATTCCATTGATTTACTTTATATCGAAGGTACCATTGGTGAAGCACCCAGTAGTATGTTTGATACACCTACTTATAATCATCAATTCATTATTGATAGCCTGGATACCCTCATTGCAGATGAATCTAGCCAAGCTCTCATTCTCTTTATTGATTCTCCTGGAGGTTCTGTCTATCATACGGATGAGATTTATCTTAAACTCCTAGACTATAAAGCTACAGGTCGCCCTATCTATGCGAGCCTTGGTAGTACAGCTGCCTCAGGAGGGTATTATCTAGCTTCTGCTGCTGATTATATCGTCTGTAACCGTAATACCCTTACGGGTTCCATCGGCGTTATCGGTGCTTCCTTTATCGACTTATCTGAATTTTTATCCAAGAATGGTATCCGCGTCCACACAGTCACTGCTGGTGAAAACAAAGGGATGGGTAATCCTTATGAACCAATGACCGAAGAACAACTTGCCATTTACCAAGCTGTGCTAGATGATACCCATCAGCAATTTATTGAAATAGTAGCTACTGGTCGTCAAATGGCCATTGAAAATGTACGTTCACTAGCAGATGGTCGCATCTATACCGCACGTCAAGCACTGGAACTTGGCCTCGTCGATGAACTTGGCACCTTAGAGGATACCATTGCACTCGTTCGTGAGGACTATGACCTTTATGATGCTGAACTCTATACACTCTCTGCACCAGCGCCTTCCTCCTTGGATAGCCTGCTTATGAAACTTCAGGCACTTTCTCCACCTTCTGAACTTGAGGTAGCACTCAGTTTACAAGAGTTCCTTAGTCAATGTGGTTATTATTATAGTGGTGCGCTAAGATACTAATAAAAACGACCTAAGTTCAAATTTAGGTCGTTTTTTTAATATTTTTTTTATAAAGATTATGCACGATGTAATAACATCCATAACCGATTAAAGTTCCAAGTGTATTAAAAATAAGGTCGTCTATATCCGAAATACCTGTCACAAAAACAAATTGTAATACTTCAATGCCTAAAGAAAGCAGTGTTCCCATGCTTACAATTCTAAGCATCCCCCACTCTTCTTTTAAGTAAGGCAAGAAAGTCCCTAAAGGTATAAACCATAGGATATTGCCAAGTATATTATATGTAAAAGACCATAAGTACCCATATCCCCATAATTTTTGGAGCTCGATAAAAGGTACCCAATTGATTGTATCCAACCCATGAGGTCTTGTAAGTATTTTTTGTATACTTATGTCACTTCTGAAAACGGTAATCATTAAAAGGCATACCACATAAAATGTAAGCATCCATAAGGTTACTTCCTTTTTCCATCTAACGGCTTCTACTTGCTGTCTAAGTGCTCGTGTTCGGTATAATCCCCATAATACAAATATAGGAACACCAATGATTAATGCCTCATTGAGATAACGCAAAATGCCTTCTATTGTCATCTTTTCCCCTCCTCCCTCTCTATTATAAAGAGATATGGACAAAAGATAAACTCTTTTTATTCATATTGTGCCGCCACATCGATTGCCTTTTGGTGAAGTGGATCTACTGTCGCTGAAATGCTACCCTCTTTATGCTTTCTACTTCCTCTAAAGTGAAGGTCGATTACCCCACTCATGCCATTGTTGGGTACACCATCCAGTGAATTTCCTGCATGTGGCATCCCCGCTAGAGAAGCTGCCAAGCGTCTGCCATTTGTATGAACAATGACAGGTCTTCTTTCCCATGTAAAGCCTCCCCATATTTCTTTGATTTTAGCTGTATCTTGCTTTGTAAGTGCTTCTACATCTGCATGGTTTGTCCCAAATGTACGCTTAATTTTAAAAGTTTGACCTGTGTAGACATCTTCAATAGTCACTACCGCTCCTCTTGGTACGACACGACTTGCTTCGCTCCACTGAAGCACCTCTACCTTTGGCTTACTAAAATCTTTTTCTTCTAGAAGACGAAGGTATGGGTCTACAAGTTGTGACTTATAAATAAAGCCTTCTCTTCCATCGTTTAATACCACTTGATACCAGTTCCCACTGCTGTACATCGCACTTACCTGCTCGCCTACTTGTGGCATATGAATAATTTCACTCTCTGGTTCAGGCGACTTACGTACCTTGACACCATCTATTGTTATTTCTTCTATAATTTTACGCACTTTCACATAGTCTTTGTTGAGCTGAAGTGCCTGATCATTTTGTTGAATACGGTAAACATCTTTACCTTCTTGGGCATCTAGAATTTCAAATTGTTCGTACACCGCTACTGATGATGTCACGCTCTGTGCCTCACAATACGCTACTGCACCTTGTGCTACAATTTCTCCATAAATAGCACCATAAGTTTGCTGGCCTACTCCTATTAATGCACCTGTAAGCATTATATATGCCACAATTCTTTTTGTCATTTTCATGTTGCCTCCTGTACCGCCTAAGCCTGGATTTGATTTCAAATCACTGCTGTCTTTTTTATTTGTTATAGATTTATTAAATTTGTTACATATTTGTTACTTTGTTATTGTAGCAAACTTAATGAGGTCTTTCAACAAAATACAGGAAACTTATATTTTTATCTATTTTTGTGCTAAAAAACAAAGAGTGCCTCTCGGCACTCTCTTACTTACTTTTTTATAGCACTTTACTAAAGAATACTTTTGTACGTTCTTCTTTTGGATTCTCGAAAACTTCCTTTGGATTACCTTCTTCTAAGATGATTCCTTCATCCATAAACACAAGGCGTGTGCCTACTTCTTTTGCAAATCCCATCTCATGGGTCACAACCATCATAGTCATGCCATCTCTTGCAAGGTCTTTGATAACATCAAGTACTTCCTTTACCATCTCTGGGTCTAGGGCTGATGTAGGCTCATCAAAAAGCATGACCTCGGGATTCATCGCTAAGGCACGTGCAATAGCGATACGCTGCTTTTGACCACCTGATAACTTATTTGGATACTCTGTAGCCTTGTCGCGAAGACCCACTTTATCTAGTAAGTCATAAGCAATTTTCTCTGCTTCTTCCTCGCTCATTTTCTTTACCTTAAGAGGTGCCAGTGTAATGTTTTCAAGTACCGTCATATGTGGGAAAAGATTAAAGTGCTGAAATACCATCCCTACACGTTGTCGAATGGTATTGATATCTACATCCTTTGCCATAATGTCTTGACCATCTATAATGATTTGCCCTTCTGTGGCTTCTTCCATACGATTGATGCAACGTAAGTAAGTAGATTTTCCTGAACCCGATGGCCCGATCACAACGACTACTTCACCTTTATCGATATAATCTGTGATACCTTTTAATACATGTAAATCCCCGAAGCTTTTATGTAAATTTTTAATTTCTATCATGGTACACCTCTCTCACTTTTACTTTATCGCACTAAATCGTTAAACTTACTTTTAGTATAGCTATTTTTTAAATATTAGGCAATGTTTTTAACGGTCATTACTGATTTTTCTTTCAACGATACGCATGATTTTTGTAAAGATTCCTGTGATGATTAGATAACATGTACATACCATAAGGAGTGGTATAAAGAAGTTTCCGGTCTGTCCAATCATAATATTACCTGCACGCATAATATCTCTTCCGCCAATGAACCCTACAACGGCTGTTTCTTTGATAAGGACGATAAATTCATTCACAAGTGCTGGTAGCATCTGCTTAAGTGCTTGTGGCAGAATGATATGTCTCATGGTTTGCCCATAGTTTAAGCCCAATGAGCGCCCTGCTTCGAATTGTCCTTTATCTATCCCTTGAATACCTGCACGTATCAGTTCTGCCATGTATGCACCACTATTAATACCAAAAGAAATTCCCCCTGCAATACTTGCTGGCCATATAGGTGAGCTAAATACCACGAGCCATATAAAGCTTACTTGAGCTACTGCTGGTGTCCCACGGATAATATCTATGTAAAGCTTGGCAATTTTCTTTAACACCTTTACGACTACTCGCCAAATCTTATCTGATCTTCTATTGCCACGTGGTATCTCGATTACTTGAATCATAGCAACTGCCCCACCAATCAAAAGACCAATGATTGTTGCTATCAATGTAATGAGTAATGTTTGTTGTATACCATCTAACAAGGTTAGATAATATTTTTTTGCTATAAAAGCTTCAAAAAAAGCGCGTGTTGTATCAAGACTAAACATGCCCATTCCCCCTAGTTTTTTATGTTTATACATATATATTTTTTATTATACATTTTATTTTTATGTTTTTCCACTATACTTTGAATTTTCTGCACTTAACTCAAAAAGGTATACCTTAAAAGAAAGCGACATAAGGTATACCTTTTAATTTAAAAATTATGCTATCTAAGACTTATTCGATTGTACCAAAGAACTCTGCATAAAGTGCATCATAAGTACCGTCAGCTTGGATTTCCTTGATGACTTCATTAATGACTTCTACAAGCTCCTCATTACCTTTTTTTACAGCTAATGCATATTCTTCATCTACGAATGTTGCATCCAGTAATTTCACACCTGATTGGTTCCCTACAATAAGTTTCGCTGGTTCTTCATCTACAAGAACCGCATCTACTTTTCCATTACCTAAGTCTGCCACTGCCATCGCTGCTTTATCATAAGGGATAACTTCAACACCTTCTAAATCACTTGCATAAAGGTCTCCTGTTGTTCCTAGTTGTACCCCTACTTTTTTCCCTGCAAGATCATCTGCTGTTGCTATTGAAGTTTCACCTTCCTGCACAATAAGTACTTGCTTTGATTTGAAGTAACTGTTTGAGAAATCAACTTGTGCTGCACGGTCTGGCTTAACAGTCATGGCTGCTGCTACAAAGTCAATTTTACCTGTGCTTGTAGCACCAAGAAGCTGACCAAATTCCATATCCATGATTTCAAGCTCTACCCCAAGCTTCGCTGCTATAAGCTCTGCAATCTCCACATCAAACCCTACGATTTTATCGCCTTCCACCTCTTCAAATGGTGGGAAAGCAGCATTGGTTCCCATGACGATTTTTCCTTTTTCCTTGATAGCTTCTACGCTTGATGCATCCTTACTACATCCTGTGAAGCTTCCTAGTGCTAATACCCCAATTAACATCGTACTTGCTATTTTAATCCATTGACTCTTTTTCATTTTCAAATCCCCCTATGTATTTTTTATTTTAAAAGAATGTATTTTTACTTTATATGCATAATTATAAGTATTTATGAATTAATAGTCAATATATTTTTTGAAAAATCTTTTATTTTTTTCAGACTTGTCCAAACACCAAACATATGTTTTGTGAATGATTATCCTGTTGATAATGTTGATAACTTTGTGCATAACCCAGTTTCACTCATATTTCGCACCATTTTGCTTGTGTATAACCTGTTATTAGCTTGTACACTTCTCCACTTATCTTTATTGCCTGACAACTCATCTTTATACACTAACCCCTTTCCCCTGGGGACGGGTCATTATTATTTTCTCTTTTTCCCCACCATAGGACCTTTTTTACATAGGCTATACACTAGAAAAGGGGCCGCAGCACACTATTGTGCCACAGCCCCTTTTCTACATATATGCCTTTTTCCACACACTAATTTTCTTACCAAACACCTCTTCTGCCACGCAAGCATCAATGTACTTACCATTGGCATCTGGGTATACCAATGGATGGATGCACTTTCTATCGTTGCACATCACAACACTTACCATTTCTTTTTCTGGATAAATACTGAGTTGTGTACTGTAACCCGTAGGTAATGATCCTGAATGCCCGATACATAGTTCTCCGAAGTGGTCTTGAATAAAAAGTCCTTCTCCGTATTTTACCTTCATGTTGTCAAATACAGGTTTAATCATTTCCTTATAGCGTTCATCACTCACTAACTTCCCTTGATAAAAGGCCTGTGCGAATTGACACATATCCTCTGCTGTTGAGATCACATCGCCTGCTCCTTTTAGCAGACTTGGATGAAATACATAGCCTTCTTTTCCTTTTACATTAGGGGTGACTACCGCGAGATTATCTTTGCTAAACCCTGAATCTTTCATACCTAGTGGTTTAAAGATGGCTTCTTCTATATATGTTTCACACGCCATGCCTGTTACTTTTTCAATAATCATTGCCAGTAAATAATACCCTGTATTGGAGTAACTCCACTTCGTACCTTCTGTGAACTTTCTCTTTTTGCTCATGACTACTTTGAGGATATCTTCTGCTGTATGGGCTTCTTTCCAATCAAGTTCTTTGCGATACATGACGTAGTTTGGTAAACCTGATGTATGGGTTAATAAATGATAGATGGTGATGCCACGCTCTCCCATGTAATCCCCTAAGTACTTCGCTACCAAATCCTCTTTAGCCAGTAACTTCTGCTCCACCAGTTGGTTAATCGCCACTGCGGTAAACATCTTTGAAATCGAACAGATATAAAAACGATCGTTGCTCGTCAATGCTTTCTTACTTGCATAGTCGCTATATCCTTGTGCGACTTTTTCTTCTATTGCCTTTCCCTTTACACATACCACACCGTTGAATTGTTTTGGTAAACTACTTTCTATTCCCATTTTGCTCTCCCTTAATTCTTTCTATAAGTGCTTCTAAAAGTTGTTCTTTATCCTCAGTTGCATGCAGCACCTGTTCTTTCAGTTCATTGATACTTGGCTGTTGTTGCTGTTCATAAAAAGCTTTCATATCTTTTATCGTCGAGAAATCTACCGTTTGAATGATAGTGGATATTTGCTCACTGTATGCTTTACATGCATCCAGTTCTTCAAGTAATGCTTCGTGCCATTGGATTTGATAATCTAAATTCGATATGACCATTTCAAAGTAGATTTGGTCTACCTTAAGGCTTGCCTCATTCATCTTAATCTTTTGCCACTTCTTGATTTCTTTTTGCTTTGTCTGTAGCTGGGTAAGATGTGCTTCTGTATGTGCTTTAATAATCTCTTTTGATAAACTATTAAGCACTGGATAAATGGTAAACTTATCTGACCCTATCTGGTAGATTTCTTGATCTAATTCTTCTTTGAGGAGCTCATCAAGTTCCACTCTTCCCTTTTCGGTGATGGTAAATATCTTTCTTGATTTGGCGCCTATATACTCTTCTCTTACGAGGACGATGAGCCCTTCTTTCTCTAGTTTATTGATTGCATAATAGATGGAGCCTGGCTGAATCTTCGTCCACTCATCCATATGGTTGAGCTGAATAAACTTTTGTATTTCATACCCATGTGTAGGTTTAAGACTTAAATAATATAAGATAAATGCTTTAATCATTGTGTGCTCCTTGTGAATCTTTAGTCTGTATTATATTTTTATATTATACTCAACTTAGAGTATTGTCAACTTGTTTTTTACTCAACATTTAGTATTTTTTATCTTTACTCCACCTTGAGTATCTCGCACAAAAAAAAACTAGGTTTCCGAGGAAACCTAGTTTTTTTCATTAAGCTAAAACTTCTTTAGCTACTTTAATTACGTTTTCTACTGTAAAGCCGTTCTTCTTGAAGATAAGCTCTGCTGGTGCTGATTCACCAAATGTGTCTAAGCTAATCACAGCGCCTTCGAAGCCTGTGTATTTATGCCATCCAAATGATGTTGCAGCTTCTACAGCTACACGCTTTGTTTTGTTTGATGGAAGAATTTCTTCTCTGTATGCTTTCTCTTGGTTTTCGAATACGTCCATAGATGGCATACTTACCACTGCTACTTTGATACCTTCTTTAGCAAGTTCTTTTGCTGCTGCATCAATAAGTGATACTTCTGAACCTGTTGCCATAAGGATGATATCTGCATCTTTTGATTCTACTTCACCAATGTTGTAAGCACCGTTTGCAGCATCTTCACCTGTATGCTCAAGGTATGGAAGGTTTTGTCTTGAAAGTACGATCGCTACTGGCTCTGTTTGGCTATTAAGTGCGTACTCCCATGCTGCTACTGTTTCTTTTCCATCTGCCGGACGGAATGTTACCATGTTTGGCATACTACGAAGCATTGCAAGTTGCTCGATTGGTTGGTGTGTTGGACCATCTTCACCTACACCGATGCTATCGTGTGTAAGAACGTATGTCACTGGTAAGTTCATAAGCGCTGCAAGACGCATTGAGTTCTTCATGTAATCACTGAATACGAAGAATGTAGAGCAGAATACTTTTAAGCCACCGTGTACTGCCATACCATTTGCAATTGCTGCCATCGCATGCTCGCGGATACCGAAGTGAAGGTTCTTACCTTCGTAAGTCGCTGCACTGAAGTCACCTTTGCCTTCCATGTATGTTTTTGTAGATGGTGCAAGGTCAGCTGAACCACCGATAACATTTGGTACAAGGTTTGCCATTTGGTTGATGACTTCATAAGATACTTGACGTGTTGCAAGTGCTTTTGTTGTATCTGTGTAATTGTTATAAAGGTGCTCAAGACTGATTGTCTCTCCACCGAACCACATATCCCATTCTTCTGCAAGCTCTGGGTATGCTTCTTGGTAGCTTTCAAATAAAGCGTTCCATTCTTCTTCTTTTTCTGCACTTTGTGTAAGGAATTCGTTCATGTGTGTTCTTACTTCTTCTTCTACGAAGAAAGTTTCGTTGTGATGCTCAAGGAATTCACGCATTGCTGTGATGTTATCATGACCTAGTGGTTCACCATGTGCACTTGATTTTCCTTGTTTTGCTGGACATCCGTAACCGATTTTTGTCTTCACTTCGATGAAGTTTGGCTTGCCACTTTGCTTAGCTTCTTCGATTGCTTTTGAGATAGCTGCTGTATCATTACCATCTTCTACAAGGAATGTTTTGAATCCTTGTGCTTCGAAACGTGCTCTTACGTTTTCTGTGAAAGAAATCGCTGTGTCACCTTCGATTGTGATGTTGTTTGAATCGTAAAGTACAATAAGTTTATCAAGGTTTAATGTACCTGCAAGTGATGCTGCTTCATAAGCAATACCTTCTTGAAGACATCCATCGCCTACTACTGTGTAAGTGTAGTGGTCTACTACTTTAAAGCCTTCTCTGTTGAAGTGTGCTGCTAAATGCTTCTCAGCCATTGCCATACCTACAGCTGAAGCAATCCCTTGACCAAGTGGTCCTGTTGTCATTTCTACCCCTACAGTATGGCCATACTCTGGGTGCCCTGGTGTTAAACTACCTTCTTGACGGAAGTTTTGAAGGTCTTCTATTGTCAAACCGTATTCAAATACATGAAGTAATGAATAAAGTAATGCAGAACCATGACCTGCTGATAATACAAAGCGATCTCTATTCTCCCAATTTGGATTCTTTGGGTTATGATTCATATGCTTTGCCCATAATGTATACGCCATTGGTGCCGCACCGAGTGGTAAACCTGGGTGTCCAGAATTCGCTTGTTGGATCGCCTCTGCTGATAACGTACGTATGGTGTTAATAGTCTTTTGGTCAATTAAATTCATGATAAATATCCTCCTTAAAAGTGCATACATCTATTGTGATTGTATCTAAAATGATTATAATATGTTTTGTATACAATGTATACAATTTTTTACGGCAATAGACAACTAATGCCTTTTTTCTTCATTTTTTTAGTAAAACTATAGTATTTCGACTACATTTTCTGTAAGATGAAATAAAAAAGGGGGTGTCGTGAATGGCCTATATTTATCCAAAACAATCTGGAACGCTACTTAAATACAGAGTTTATTATATGTATCAATCCAAGAAAATATATATCGGATTGTATGAAACTGAAAAAGATGCACAGACTGCTTATGCTTTGGTCGATACGTTGATGCAAGTTCGCTTTTCACTAGACGACTATCCCCATTCACCACTCTTATCGTATCAAAAGTTTATTTCCCTTGCTAATTTTAAAAATAACGGCAAGTATTTTAATACACCGATCTACATCGAACCACCCCATTTTAAATATTTTTTAAACGAACAGCTTTATTTGCTTTTTGACATGCGGGATTTACTTTTCATTGCCAACTATCGCCTTCACCTTAAGGGCAATTATCTGTATTTGGCCATTGGCATGCGCCAAGAAAATTTACTGAAGCGTTTTGGCATTCCTAACCACGCAACTTACGGCACAGATTATATTTGCCTCAATGGGAATCGCTATGATTTGAGACGTAGCAATCTCTCGATTCTTAATCACTATCACGGCGTACAAGTAGAGCAACGCTACAACGTCACGACTTATGTGACCCGTATTTTTCTAAAGACGTATCTTGTAGTCGGCCACTATGAAACGGAAATGCTTGCCGCCATTGCTTATAATAAAGCGGTGGATTTAATGGCCTCTACGTCTTCTTCTACATATGAAAAAAATGAATTTCCTTTTCTTACCCGTCATGAGTACACTCAACTTTATGAGAAGCTTCCAGTCTCCAAACGTCTCTTAAAGCCCTCTCCCCAAAATCGTGTGGTGTCTCCTAAACTCTACCGGGGAATCTCCAAGGATAAAAGTGGCTTCCGTGCAACCATAGGCTTTGGGGGGCGTAAAGTTTACTTAGGGATCTATCCCACTGAGAAACGGGCGGCACAAGCCTATAATTGTGCTTCCCTTTATCTCTACGGACCTGATGGCTATACCAATGATATCAGTCCCCTTACTTATTTAAACGACGAACAAAAGATCGCCTCCAAGCTACTAAAAGCTGGACTTTTAAAGCAAAAAGAAGAGAAAGCATAAAAACTATGCTTTCTCTTCTTTTTGTTGTGCTTTAACATAAATACTCACTGGCAATGCATTCTGACGATCAAATACATAACTGTGATAAGGGAACTGTGGTACATGTGTTGTATCATTCTCTTTGGCAACGGTCACTGTGCAAGGCATCATCAGTTCGCCGTCCTTCATCAGCTTACGTTCGATTAAGTTAAAGAACTGCTCATACACTGATAAATCTGCAAAGTGATTGGTGGCGATATCACCTACATTAATGCCTGGATTAATGCTGATAAGCTCAAGACTACGATTTTTCTTCATCCCAAACTTTAAGGTAAATAACCCTTCTGTCTCACGTTCTTGAAGTAGCTTACGTGTATATCTCCCAATCTTCTGCTCCATATTCTTGGTAATGGCTGCTGGTAATTGCACGTATTTAACTTCTCGCTCACCTAGTATCTCTTCTTGTACCGGATAAACAAATGTCTTTTGTGGTGCTACTAAGGCTGTGATACTAAGGATTTTTTCATAGCTACTTACTTCTTCAATCAGCCACTCAATCGCTTCTTCATCCATTTCCTTTATAAAGCTTCTCATATCATCCTCTTCGTTTATCTCAAACGCATCATATCCGTCATTGTAAATCTGATAAACTCTAAATGGTATGCTTGCTTCTTCTGCTTGCTTTAAAAAGGCTGCTTTATTGTGCTGATGATAAAACTTTGGCACTGGTACCTCACACATAGTAGCACCCACTAGTTGTTCGATACGGTTTGATACGAGGTTCATGCCTTCTTCACTTGGATAAAAACGGTGTGCCCCTTGTAGCTCTTGTCTAAGTGGTGGGATATCTGAGGTACAAAATACCACGGCATCTGTACGAAGTGCTAAGCGCTCGATAGCTTGTTCCTCAATAGTACTCATCATATGACTATCTGCCATCTCCCCAGCTATATTATTAAGCTCTGGTTCTAAAAGTATCGTTTGTATGCCTCTTTTTTGTGCTTCTAGGCAAAGCATAGCAGCAAGTAGATTGCCCCCTACTATGCCTAGTGTACGAATAGGTGTTGTCATTTTTTCTTCTCCTCTTATTTCACTTTCTTATTGGAGCATGTAGGTGACAAGTTTAATCGCTGCATCCATATCTTTTGGTTGGGTAATGATCGATAGGATGACATCTTCTGCTAACATCACACCCTCTACACCATTTAATTCACTGATACGTATGCCAAATACATGCTCTTTACCATCTACTTTACTTATACCCGTTGCAAGCTGGTCTTTATACTGTTCTAATAATGCGTCAAACTCTGGCATTTCATCTAGCATTGCAAAAGCATCAAAGTCTTGGATATTCAAGAACTTTTGATAGCGGTCTTCCGATGCGGCAACCACATCGCCTTCGCCTACTTGGAACTTCACCATTAGCGTCTGGTCATTCACCATTGTCGACTGGCTTATTGTACTCCAATCACAAGGCATAAAGTAAAGGTCTGCCCCCATGGTTTCTCTGAACTTTTGTAGACTTGGCTCCACTGCTACTTCGTCTACTGCCATTTTCCCTGTGACAATCATATTCACTGGATAAATAGGTGGCTTTGGTTTTGTCACTGTCGTTACGATCGCTATGATCACAATAACAGCTATGATTGCCCCTATGATATGCCCCTTATAGTATTCCCAAATATGCTCTATCTTCTTTTTGGTATTTAAATCTTTAAATGTCTTTTGTGTACTCATCTTTAGTCCCCTTTCATTAACTCACCTACTGAGTCCTTACTTTGATTTTACCAAACTTAATTTTTTATCGCAACCGATTCCCTCTTTTACTCATTTTTTAACTATGCTATACTACTTTTAAGTTTGATTTATATTACCATCATAATTGTATACTATAATCTTTTTATATGTACTTATTATGTATTCATTGTTTTCTCAAAGGAGGCTGTACTTTAATGAATTTTCTTTATAAACTTGAGCGTAAATGGGGGCGTTACGCCATTCCTAATCTGATGCGCTACATTCTTTTTGGGCAAGCTATCGTCTTTTTGATGACTTATGTCCTTAATTCTAATGGCATGTATCGACTTCTTGTCTTTGATAGAGCCCGTATTTTATCTGGGGAAATCTGGCGTCTATTTACTTTTGTTTTTATTCCAGATAGTTCGAGTCCATTTTGGTTTATTTTATTCCTTTTAGTGTATTCATCTATTGCTAACGCCTTAGAAGATTACTGGGGAAGTTTTAATTTTAATGTCTATTACTTAACTAGTATGATTGCTTGTGTCGTGATTAGTTTTATCTTTAATATTACTGGTTTTCCTATTGCTTATTATATCAATTTATCTTTATTTTTATCATTTGCAACGCTTCAGCCAGATACTACATTTATGATTTATTTTATCATTCCGCTGAAAGCTAAATATTTACTTTTATTCTATTTCGTCATACTTGGTTCTGATTTACTTTCTATTGTCTCTTCAGGTGCGTATCAACTTGCAGCCCTTATGCTTGCATCTTTTATTGGGTACTTTATCTTCTTTGCGATTCCTACCCTCAAAAAAAAGAAAGTGCGTGGCAAAGCTAAAGGCAGTCAGAAAGCTTTCAAGGACTTCAAACGTGAGCAAAATTACGAAGCACGTTCACCAATCAAAGTTGCTTTCCACAAATGTACTATATGTGGAATGACGGAGTTAGATGATCCTGAGATGGAATTTAGATACTGTTCAAAGTGTAATGGACACCATGAATATTGTATGAACCACTTGAAAAATCACGATCATATTCAATAATTTAAAAAGAGACTTTCTCATGAGGAGATTGTCTCTTTTTTTGTACGTTTTTTTAGTGGTTCATGCCCCAGTATAAAGATGCATTCGTGTAATACGGGCATAAGAATCATCACTGCTCCTATTGGCACTCCCCCATTTATAACAGCACGATGTATCCCTAAAATGAGCAGGCCATATAAAATAACGAGCCTACCTGTTATGTATTTTTGCTTTGGATAAGTCGCTACATCTCCGTAAGCCAGCACCATATAAACAGGTAGTGTCATTGTCTCCACTTGGCATATAAGTGGTAGTAACCACATCTGATTATAGACGTATTTTTTCTTTAGTTTGCCTGCTTCATATATGGGTAATTGAATACCTCCTTGGTGTCCCATTAGAATAATCAAGATGCCTTCTATAAGGTGTAATGCACCTACTAAAAAGATTAGTGTCCCATAAGGTAATGTATAGGTAGGTAGATGCGCTAATCGTAGTAGCCCTTCTATCATATAAGCTACACTTACTGTATATGAAAAACATCCCCATTTAGAGCGGATACACATAAGGCCTATGGCAATAGGCATTAATACAAATGTTTCCATCGTCAGTACGATTGTGATGCCTTTATAGGCCAATATCCCACTTATAATGATACCAATAAGGATTCCTATGCAATTGCTTTTAATCATTTGTCGGATAGGTGCGAAGCCTAATTTCTTCTCATGTATTTTTTCTAATTGTCTTTTGTACAGATAACTGACTGCGAATAGAATAAAATAAAAGATGGGGTCACTTAAAATGAGCCCCATCTTCTTTATGCTATACAGCAGTATATACTGTACACCTGCCACCCATTTTCCTCCTCAGAAGTTATTTGATTTGTTCTTTCAATACTTCTATTGCTTTTTGTAATTGGGTGTCTTCATGATGTTCTACTTTTGCTTTAATCATTAATTCTGTTGGTAATGTCACATAATAATCAGGGTCAATGCCTTTTCCTTGGATACATACACCACTTGGTGTAAAGTATTGAGATGTTGTCACTTTAAGCGCTGAACCATCGCTTAGTTGCATAATGCTTTGCACGATACCTTTTCCGAAGGTTCTTGTACCTACAAGTACCGCTCGATTATGGTCTTTTAAAGCACCTGATAAAACTTCGGATGCACTCGCACTTTGTTCGTTTACAAGTACGACGATTGGTATATCTGCATAGTTTGCATCAGACTGTGTTTCCTCTACTTTACCTGTATTATCCTTAGTGGAAACAATGATGCCTTCTGGGAGTAATTCATCAGCGATTTGTTCGGTGATGTGGAGTAAGCCCCCTGTGTTGTTACGCAAGTCGATGATCAGTCCTTTGGCATCTTCTGCTTGAAGGCTTGTCAGTGCTTCTTTGAACTGCTTGTAAGTTAATTCTTCGAATTGTCTTATTTGGATATAACCCATAGATTCTGGAAGCATTTCGTAGTTAACAGATGGATAGATTACATTTTGACGCTCCATCTTTAATTCGTAATTTTTGTTTTCTGATGGTCTAAAGATAGTTACTGTGACTTCTGTACCTGGTTCACCTTTGATGATTTTAGGTGCCGCATCAAAGTCATCCCCCGTTAATTCCTGACCTTCTGCTCCTATGATTTTATCTTTTGGAAGCATACCTGCTTTTTCAGCTGGCGAGCCTGGGAAGACGTCTGTAACGGTGATGGTATTGTCATTGGTATCTACGGTCATCTGTACACCAATCCCTGCATACATACCACTAGACTTCTCCATGAAGCTTGCAAACTCTTCTGGTGTATAGTAAGTCGTATACGGGTCTCCTACTGCTGCTACAAAGCCTTTATAAATGCCTTGCTCCATCTTCTCCGTATCGACTTCGCCTACGTAATACTCTGATATTGCATCACCTATAGCTTCTAGCTTCTGGTCAATAAAATCGTATTTATTTACAAAGGCGGTTGTTGATAATAAAATTGTTGTTGATAATACAAAGCCTATCGCTGTTCCTTGCAAAAATTTATTCTTTCTCACTTTGTACCACATCCTCTTGTATAATTAGTATTAGCTTACGTTTATTTGTCCTATCTTATCCTTTGATTGCTATTAGTAAAATATGGCTTACTTTAATACCTCTAAGGCTTTTTGAAGTGCACCATCTTTTTCTTTACTTAAAGTTCCTGTTGTCACAAGCTCTAAAGTCCCTTCTACCATTGGTTTTTGGATCATATCGGGCGTCACACCCTTGTCTCTTATGACTTGGTTTTGTGCGGTATAAATGACACCTGTTGTTACCACAAGGCCTGACCCATCCTCAAGTGCGATGCGTTCTTGCACCGTACCATTACCTGTCGTCTTCTCACCAATGATTGTTGCGCGTTTTTGTTCTTGCATCGTTGCTACAAAAGCTTCTAATGCGCCTTGTGTGTAACGGCTTGTTAATACCACTAAAGGCTCCGTATATTTACCGTCTAGTGTATCATAACTTATAGTCTCATCTTTATAGTTTTTCACCGTAAAGACTTGCTGTGCATCTAAGAAAAGATCACATAATTTAAGGGTCTCATCAATGTTATCACTATACGTGTCTCTTAAATCAATGATCAAACGGGTAGCACCTTGCATTTTCAATTGCTCGATATGAGTTGCTACTTCATCAGCCGTTCCTTTTACTATACCATCTAATAAAATGTAGCCCACCCCATTATCAAGTAACTCACTTTTGACCAATTCGATGGTTACAAGACTAGCCTTTAATGGAATATGTCTTTCATTACTTCCATCATTATCTACTACCGTATAGTTCACAATATCAGAACCACTATACATCAGTTTATCATAGATCTGTACTTCATTAGAACCCATCGCAGGTGTGCCATCTATTGCCGTAATCTTGTCACCAATCTTGATGTCTGCAGCCTCTGCTGGCGAACCCTTTATAACCTCTGTAACGATGAGATACTGATTGGTAAGCCCCCATGCATACTTGATGCCTGTTCCCACATAATTCCCCACTGACTCCTCTTTTTGCTTATTAAACTCGTCAGCTGATAAATACATGGTATACGGGTCTTCCAAACCATACACATAACCACGGTAAAGGCCCTCTGTCAAATCATCTTCCTCTACCTGATCAATATAATAAGTCTCTATTGCCTGATTAATATAAGCAATCTTCCCCTTATCGAAGACGACCTCCTTACCATTCACCTCTACCTTCCCCTTATTTCTATTACCAAATAATCCAAAAGCATAAATGCTCCCAACACCAATGCACCCTATCAGCACACCTACACCCATTCCAACCAACATTCTCCTCTTCACACGCTACCTCCGGGACAGTTCATTATTTTTATTTGTCTTTTTATTAAGTTGAATAGTTTTTTGCTATTTGTTAATACTCTCATATATTTATTTTATTATAAAATCATGAAAGGATGATTAAGATTGCCAAGAATAGCTCGTCTTAAAACACCCGATAATATGTTTCACATTATGATTCACAGTATCTCTGAAATTAATTTATTCCGCGATACAGAAGATAAAGATATGTACCTACATTTAATCGAAACTTGTAAGCTCAAGTATCCTTTTAAAGTCTATGCTTTTTGCTTGATGGATACCCATGCTCACTTTATCTTCGATTGTTTTGGTAGCGATATTTCAAAAATCATGCATTACCTTAATCTATGTTATTCTATGTATTACAATAAAAAATATGCTAGGCGTGGCCCTCTTTTCCATGATCGTTTTAAAAGTAAAATCATTGATTCTTACCGCTATCTGGCTAATCTCTCACTTTATATCCACCGTAACCCCCTTGATCTTCTAAAAGAACAAGAAACCTTACTCTCTTATCCTTACAATAGCCTCATTGACTATATCCATGGTAGTAATCGTTTTTCCATACTGGATCTAGCTTTCCTTACACATACACTGGGGCTCTCAACCCCTGAAAATCGTCGTATTTACCTCCAACAACTGGATACAACGTTAGATCCTGATACTTTAGAAGAACTCGAACTTCCTCTCATTCTTACACAAACTCAAAATGAAAAAACTTATCTATCACGTATTATTTCGCCTGAAATCATTTTACACTTTATTGCTTCAAAATTCCAACTTTCTCCCACATTACTTCATGTAAAATACAACCATAAATTGACACATTTTAGAGCAGCTTGCTGTTTTATGTTGAATTCCTTCAGCAGCCTTTCTCATAAAAGTATTTGCAAATTACTAGGCAATATCACCCAAAGTCGTGTTTCTAATCTTATTGCCAAGGGCCTTGAGCTTTCACGCTCTACATCTTGGGTCGAAGAGTTTATTAAGCTTAATTATATTGCCTAATTTATAGACTCTATTCTAAAAAAACCTATGTTACTCATTTTTCATGAGCCCATAGGTCTTTAAGTATGTCCATATTTGAACTTTTTTTCTAGCTGTTACATTTTATCTACTTACTCAACGCTACTATCGTAAGGCTTACATTAGTTTTCAGCTAAAATTAATGAACCGTCCCTATTTACTTAAGTAATTCCATGGGTTGGTGTGTTGGTTGTTGATGCGGACCTCGAAGTGGCAATGGTTACCGGTAGAGTAACCTGTACTGCCTATCTTAGCAACCTGCTGCCCTTTGGTGACTTTTTGCCCCACACTTACTGTCAGTGATGAGTTATGCCCATAAATAGTGGTTAAGCCACTTCCATGGTCAATAATAATTGTCTTTCCGAATCCACGTACATTCCCTGATGTGATGACAACCCCATCTGCTGCTGCTACGACAGCTTTCCCATAAGGTGCCGGTATATCAATCCCTTGATGGAATTCATTGGTATTAAAAATAGGGTGATTTCTCGGATTATAATCTGAGCTTAGGCGATAATGGCCTGGAACTGGCCAACCAAACTTACCACCATTGTACTTGAGTGTACTATTTTGTGTAAGTCTTGCGATTTCCTTTTCCAATGCCTTTGATGCTTCCTCAAAATCATCAATCTGTGCATGCAGTGATGTACTTTTCTGTTCAAGTATCCCTACACGCTTATTTTTCTCTTTGCGTTTGCTTTCTAAGTCATCACGGATAGCAACTTGCTTGGTATGAATGGTTTGAAGTGCTTCTTCTTCCTTTTCTAATACCTGCTGATGCTCTGCAATGATTTGTTCTTGCTCTTTATACTCATCCAAAAGCTGATTATCATACTCTGAGATGACTTTTATGTATTGTGTACGACTTAATAGTTCTGATAGACTTCCTGATGAAAACACAAGTTTCATATAGTCGCCTTTGCTATTTTTGTACATCTGAACCATACGTTTTTTTGTTGCCTCGTATTGGTAGTCCTTTTTCTCTATGGCACCTTCAAGCTCGACTTTCACCTGTGAGATTTGTGCTTCTTTTTCTCCCAGCTGGGTTTCAAGGGCGATTACTTCGTCCTCTACTTTTATAATCTCACCATCTAGCTTTTCAATTTCTGCCTGTGCTTGTTTTTTTTCAGCTTCTGCTTGCTTCAGTTCACTCTGAGCATTCTTAATGTTTTCTTTTGTATTGCTCAGTTCGTCCTTCTTATTGGATAAGCTTGAGGCACTTAGTGGGATCTGCCCTATCATAAGGCCCGCTAATACTATAGCTATGTATCTTCGTTTCATAGTCCCCCTCCTTATACCTTCAGATGCTTACGTATGGCAATACAGCTACCTATCGTACCAATACCTACGCCTAATACCACAAAAATAGGTACCAGTCCTTGCATAATGATATCTATTGGTTGTAAATGGAGACCACCTAAAAAGCCACCTAATGCACCAGCCATAAACTCATCTAACCAACGATACATGGAATACACAATCCACGTAGGAATCGCACAACCTATTACCCCTATAAGTATGCCTTCGATTAAGAATGGTAGACGTATAAAGGCATCTGTCGCACCAATATATTTCATAATATTGATTTCTTTTCTACGTACATATACCGTTAATTTAATAGTGTTGGTAATAAGAAGTAGTGCAATAATCACCAGGCACCCTATAATCACCATAGACACCATCTGAATAGACTTATTCATGGTTAAAAACATATTGGTCTCATTCTCAAAATACTCTACCTGAAGTTCTGGAATTTTTCTTAATTCCCCTACGACAGCCTTTTGATTCTCGATACTATCTACCTTGATTTCAAAAGAGGCTGGCAGTGGATTATCTGATTTAAATTCCTCAAACAAAGCATCGTTTTCTTGAGCTTCCGCAAAGTTTTTAAGGGCATCTTCCTTGGATACATACTGAACCTCAGTAACATACGCTGTATCTCTAATTTTTCTGCCGATTTCACTAATACTCATCTCTTCTTCATCTTCGTTAATGTATGCGATAATTCCCATCTCTGTCTCAATCTGGTGCATCACATAATTTACATTTTCTGCGACTGAATAGGACATGCCCAAAATAAGCAGACATAGAACAATGGTCCCGATAGATGCCAATGCCATTAATCTATTTTTCCATAAGCCGAGGATACCTTCTTTACAAAGATACTTGACGGTATGCCACTTCATCGTCATATCCCCCCTCATGTATGTCTTTTATAATCATGCCATCACTTACTTCTATGACACGCTTCTTCAATGTATTAACAATCTCTCTTTCATGAGTAGCAATAATGACTGTTACCCCTCGCATATTAATGTCTTGAAGAAAGCTCATAATTTCCCATGATGTTGAAGGATCTAAATTCCCTGTAGGCTCATCCGCGATAAGAATCGGGCTATTGTTTACAATAGCTCTTGCAATAGCTGTTCGTTGTTGTTCCCCACCTGATAACTCATGTGGATAACAACGCGCCTTCTTTGCAAGTCCTACAAGGCCTAATACGACAGGTACAGCTCTTCTTATTTCTTTATGGCTTGCTTGTACCACTTGCATGGCAAAGGCCACATTTTCATAAACCGTCTTATTAGGTAGTAATCTAAAATCCTGAAATACAACCCCAACATCTCTTCTATAATACGGAACGTGCTTACGCTTAAGTTTTGTTATGTCTCTATTGTTAATCGTAATTCGCCCATGTGTAGGCTCAATTTCTTTAAGCATAAGCTTAAGCAATGTTGATTTCCCCGAACCACTATTTCCTGTGATAAAAACAAATTCGCCCTTTTCAATGGACAAAGTTGTAGGCTTAAGACCTACAGTGCCATTGGGGTAAGTCTTAGACACATTATTTAGATAAATCATCTCTTTTCCCCCAGCTCATTACATCTTACCTATATTTTGTCGCTCCATATACTCCATGTATTGACTTACCATAATTGTAATTTTAAATACAATGGCATCATCAAACTTACGTAAGTCTAATCCTGTCATCTTAAGGAGTTTGTCCAAACGGTAAACTAAAGTATTTCTATGAATATAAAGTTGTCTTGATGTCTCAGATACATTTAAGCTGTTCTCAAAGAATTTGTTAACAGTCATTAATGTCTCTTCATCAAAGTTCTCTACTTTCTTACCTTTTAAAACTTCTTGAATAAACATCTTACAAAGTGGTAGTGGTAATTGATAAATAATACGTCCAATACCAAGTTTTGAATACGTAGAGATATGACTTTCACAGTTAAAAATCTTTCCTACTTCTAATGCCATACTTGCTTCTTTGTATGAATTCGATACATCTTTTAAGTCGCCTACAATAGTACCTACTGCGATGGATACAGTACTCATTGCTTCTGCACTTAAAGTGTCATAAATCATTTTTGCATAGCCGTCTACTTCATCTTCATCATTAGCTGAAACTTCTTTTACTAAGATGACACTTCTTTCATCTACTGCTGTTACAAAATCCTTTGTCTTATCTGGGAAAATGCTACGTAGAATGTCAGAAATATTTGCTTCTTTGTTTTGTGCTGATTCAATTAATAAAACAACACGTAGCACACTGTTTTCAATGTGTAGTTTTTTTGCACGGCTATAAATATCTACTAAAAGTAAATTATCTAAAAGCAGATTCTTGATAAAGTTATCTTTATCAAATCTTTCCTTATAAGCTACAAGTAAGCTCTTGATTTGGAAAGATGCAAGTTTACCTAATTTATAGGCTTCATCATCTGAACCACTAATTGCAAGTACATACTCTACTAAATACTCATCGTAAATCTTGAAGTAATGTAAACCTTGCATTTCTTGACTATCTGCATGTGAATTAATGAATGCCTCTACTTCTGGCACATATTCTCCCACACTGTTGTCGATTGTTGTTGCTACGATTTTTGCTTCTGCATCTAAAATATTAAACTCTCGTCTAGTAATGTTCTTTAAGCCATCGATTGTGTTTTGTAAAATTTGATTTGAAATCACTTTATCAACTCCCAATATATCTATTTTCAAATAGTTTTATCGCATTATATCTTATTTTATCCTATTTTCCCTAAAAACAAAAGTAAATCCTTACATAATCCTCTTTTTTTTATTATCATCCTATAACAAAAGGCCCACACATCGTGTAGGCCTTCAATTCTAATAACTATTAGTTACAGATTGTTAATTGAGTTTCAAGGTCGAATAAGTGAATCTTAGTAGTGTCAAGACCGATTTGGATTGAGCTACCTGGCTTCGCTTTACAGCTTGGGTTTACACGACCTGTCATGTTATATCCTTGACATACCATGTAAAGGAATGTTTCAGAACCAAGCATTTCTGTTACTTCTACGTTAGATGTAACAACTTCGTACTTGTCTTTTTCGTAATCATTTACTGTATCCATATCAGCGATATGCTCTGGACGAATACCCATCATTACTTCTTTACCAACGTATCCACCAGCTACAAGTGCATCTGCTTTAGCTTTTGGTAATGTAATAAGTGCATCACCGAAAGTAAGTGTTACTTCATCGCCATTGCTTGCTACTTTTGATTCTACAAAGTTCATTTGTGGAGAACCGATGAATCCAGCAACGAATAAGTTTTCTGGCTCACCATATAATCTAGCTGGAGAGTCAACTTGTTGAACTACACCATCTTTTAATACTACGATACGTGTTCCAAGTGTCATCGCTTCTACCTGGTCATGTGTTACGTAGATGAATGTTGTTTGAAGTCTTTGGTGTAATTTAGAGATCTCTGTTCTCATTTGTACACGAAGTTTTGCATCAAGGTTTGATAAAGGTTCGTCCATTAAGAATACTTTTGGTTCACGAACGATAGCACGACCCATAGCAACACGTTGTCTTTGACCACCTGATAATGCTTTTGGTTTACGATCTAAACATTGGTCGATGTCAAGAACTTTAGCTGCTTCACGAACACGACGATCGATTTCATCTTTTGGAGTCTTACGTAATTTAAGACCGAATGCCATGTTGTCATATACTGACATATGTGGGTATAAAGCATAGTTTTGGAATACCATTGCGATGTCACGATCTTTTGGAGCTACATCGTTACAAAGCTTATCACCAATCCATAATTCTCCTGAAGAAATCTCTTCAAGACCAGCGATCATACGTAATGTAGTAGATTTACCACATCCAGATGGTCCTACGAAAATGATGAATTCTTTATCTTCAATATGTAAATTGAAATCCTTAACTGCAACGAATCCATTTGGGTAACGCTTATAAATATTATTTAATCTTAATTCTGCCATGATCTTTCCCCCTTGGTTTGTAAATATCTAAGGTGTTAACTCGATTAACTAAATAATACTATATTTTTGAAGGTCAGGCTATTCGCTATTTCTCTAAAATCCTTGTTTTTAATTTAGCTATTATTTATAAAGTTTTTTTACATATTATGGTATTTCATCTACTTTCTCTTACTATCATGCCTATAATATGTAATAATCTCTCATTTTCTTTGGTTCTTGGGCATACCCACCTTCCCCCTTTGGTAGTTTATAATACAAATCCACTCTCTTTTTAATGCTTTATGTATATTTTTATAAAGTAGTGTACTATTTCTCTATTTCTTTTTTCTTTTTTCCAAGCTCCTTTGGTAGTGTTGCAAAAAAAAATGCAAGTTGCTTAGCTTGCAACTTGCGTTTTGCTTTATCTCTTTTTTAATACTTTCATTAAAAATACTGGAATCACTAACATACGTTTCCATCTAGAAGGTTGTTTAGCTAAACGATACAACCATTCCATTCCTATCTTTTGGAAAAAGATCGGTGCTCTTGGCACGATCCCTGCCATCCCATCAAGCGAACCACCTGCACCTACCGCTACACGCACGTGTGCTAATTCACTTTTATACTTCATAATCCACTTTTCTTGCTTTGGTGCCCCTAGGCATACAAGTAAAATAGTTGCTTTCGATGCATTGATGTCTTCAATAATCCCTGGCATATCTTCTTCTTTAAAATACCCATCGCGACATCCTACAATTTCAATTCCTGGATAAGTTTCTTCCATCTTCGCCTTGGCTGCTTCAGCTACCCCTGGTTTCCCACCGAAGAAGTAGTACTTATAGCCCTTATCCGCAGCTTGCTTCATGGTAGCTTGTACCAAGTCATAGCCTGGTACCCGCTCTGGTAACGCTTGTGTCTTTAGAATCTTCGATGCAATAACCACACCTATACCATCTGGCACAACTAAGTCAGCTTCTTGTAATGCCTTCGCCATCTCAGCATCATCTTGACCTAGCATAATAATCTCTGGATTTGGCGTAAAAACACTATGAAAGCCACCTTCACGTACAAAACGATCCAATGTCTCGATTGCTTCTGTCATCGTTACTGCATCTACAGGTACGTTTAAAATATCTACTTTTGACATTTTAGTGGCTCCTTTCTAAACATTCTTTGATATAAAAAATCGGTGAATAAATCTGTTCTATTTTTTGTTCATATGTCTGTTGCATAGCTTGCTTTTCTTCTATTAAATGTGCTTCTACCCATCTAATTTCTTCAAGTAAATTACTATCTGTTAATTCCTCAACTTTAATGTAATGGTTGATATTCATTTCCCCCATTACATTTTCTACCTTCGGATCATAAGACAATGCAATCGTAGGTGTCCCTACTGCAACTGCCATAATCAAACTATGCAAACGCATACCGATGATAAAGTCAAATTGTGCCGTATAGGCTAGCGTTTCATCAATACTTAATGATTGATCTACCACTACCACGCGGTCACTTTTTAGCTTATCTGCTATTTGTCTTGCAATGGCGATGTCCTGCTCATAATGCATGGACATCATATAAATCTCATAACCTTCATTGATTAAAGTCTTTAATGTACGACACACATTTTCAACCATTGCCTTATCATTTTTCCAAGGGCGTAGATACACACCTATTTTCTTTGTATGTTCTACAAGTTGTGGCATCTCATCTGCTAACTGATTGTCCAGATGTATACCAAATACCGGATCAATGGCTACTGAAGTTGGCGCTGTAACACCTATTTCTTTTAGCAGCTTCTCTGACATACTTTCCCTCACAAAAATATGGTCTGCTTGGCTTGCTACTTTTTTAATGAGCCACTTGTTCCACCACTTGTTTACTGGGCCAATACCTTGTGAGTAAAATACCACCTTTTTTCGATAAATGAGGCCTAATTTGATAATACCTAGATAATACGGGATGGTCTTCCAGCTCGTCACGTCTTGTAGAAGGCTCCCCCCTCCACTCACAACCATATCGCATCCTTTTATATGCTTGACAATACTTCTTATATCCCAACGATTAATCGCCTCGACTTGGTAAGTCTTCTCAGTTTCTTCTGGATTATTCGAAAGTACCGTTATGCTTATATTTGGTATATTTTTCTTAAGCATCTCTATCATAGTATACAAGATGGCCTCATCGCCTATATTATTAAATCCATAATACCCTGATATAACTACTTTTGTTTTATTATCCATTTATTTATCACCTTAAAAATAAATTTTACAACTTGAATAAGTATAATTCCTATTACCATTCCTATTCCAATGCCATAGGCGCTTCTGATAAGCGACACCACAAGAGGTGTATGTATATGTGCATAGGTATTCATCAGTGAAATTTGCCCAATTGTAGCAAGTATTAAGACTGGCCAATACATATTTTTATAGCCAAAATAAAGTAATCCTATAAGTAATGGATGGCCTATGAGAAATTCTTTCGTTCTTGGCCTTACTCCTAGAAGCTGGTCTAAACCTTGTCGCAATATTTTTTCCAGTTCAGATATCTCTCCATTACCCGTTCGCATGATGTAAATACCACCTATCGCCACGACACCTGCTATGAAAAGTAGAAGTAATAGCGGTTTATAACTCCATCTTGTTTGTAAAAGCTGTTTGATTTCTACCTTTATAGACGTGCGATATCTATAAAGAAAAATGCCTCCAACAAGTATAATCGGCACAATATGTGCTACTTTTACTCCCCTAAATCCCTGAACACCTAATGCATAGCCTGCTTGACTTAGTAAGCCTACCACCAGCATACAGCCTACAAAAGTTGTCCCTATGATTTCAAAGTATTTCCTACATGCCAACTTCCAGTTCTGTGCTTTTACCGTCACACCTTTCACCATCGCATACGTCGGAAACGTAATCGCCGTTGCCAATGCCATGCCTTCTGTGGCTAGCTGTGGTTTGATAATTAAAGCCACACCATAACCCATGGCTCCTATGGCTCCTACAAGGAGTACTACTTTTTCCGCTCCGCCTTCTAAAATAATATATGCGAGTAATGCAATGGTTCCTAATCCTACTAAAAAGAGTAGCCATTTAGGTGACTGCTTATACGTATAGGGTTCTGAATCTACCGAAACTATATAACCTTTTTGTTCTGCACGTTGGATAAAACTTTGAATATCACTTTGTAAGGCCTGTATAGCCTCTTCTTTATCTACTTTTGTAGATAGATTAAAGGTAAAGGCACGTATGCCTCTTTCTGTTAAGGCAAGTTCATATCGTGCTACTGTATCTGGTGTTGATATATTAGGTACTTTTTCATCTGTATAACGTCTTGTAAGGACGTATCTATTCCTATCATCTTTTGAAAGCTCAGCTAAAGCCTTAAAGCCTTTTTGGGTTGGTGCATAAAATTCTGTGAAACCCAACCCTTTTTCTTGTACCAGCTTAATGACATCTGGATGATCATATCCTGGTATCATAGAGTCTTCGAAGTAAATCGTCTTTAATCCTGGTATTTTCTCGATTTGTGTCATTTCCCAGGCAATACTTGCTGGTGTTGCTTCTTCCCAGTAGCGTATTTCTGGTGAGATACCGAGCCCTAAAGTTGCTGCTATCTCCAAGTCTTCCATGACAAAACCTGTGCCTACTTTTGTCAATTGGTCTGCTGCTTCTTTAGGTATACCTAAGATCAAGTTCTCTTCTTGGCTACGTGTCACAGGGATGCCTTTATGGGTTAGATGCGCATAAAGCCTCGTTGCCGTCTCTTCATGAGCTGCAACAAGATAAGTCATCTGAGGGTTTACTTCAGCAAAGTCTATGCTTGCATCACTACCATCTTTTATTACGACCAGCCCCTGCTCTACATCACCTAGACGTAGTTCTGGGTTGGATGATACAACGGTATTTTCTTTCACATATAAAGTTGTAACGCCTATTTCCTTAAACGCTTCTAATACTTGTTGCACACTTTGTTCCCAAACATCTGCAATATCAAGTACATCTTCATATCTTATGCCGACTTGTATCGTGTTGTACGCCATCTCATGGACTATACGGAAGCCTGCTACGACTGTACTTACAAAAAAAGATAATATCAGAATGCCTAAAAGCATTTTTCTTATTTGCTGTTTCATTTTACCCTCCAATCCTTTTAATCATCATTTGAATGCATGCATTTAGTTCTGTGGTACATCAATGCCTTTTACTTGTGAGCTATCGATTTGTACCCATTTTGTATACCAACCTACATTACCACCTACATAAATTTCTGTATTGGCGCTATCAAGGTAAATGCTCTCGCCTAAACGACCATCTGTCTGGATTGTTACCATGATTTCGTACTTTCCTGGCACCTCGACATCTTGTACTGTCCCATCGATTAAAACACTTGGTTGCTTGTATGGTATCGCTTCTACCTTTGTAATGGTTCCAGCTTTTTCATTTGTCTTTGCACGGTATACATCACCTTTTTTATTTAAAGCATCTACCGTGAATTGTCTTACGTCTGTAACGCTTACTACATATTCATAGGTGTCATGTGTCGCTACATTAGCTGCTGGTTTACCTAAGAAACGGTAGCCAATCCCTACTACTAATACACATACTACAAGAACTGCTAATATATCTACAATGTTAATTTTGCCGAATAACTTTCCATTTTTACTAGCCATCTCTTATTCTCCTTTCGCCTTAGTATCAAGTTCTACCACATAGCCTTTAGAAGAATAACCCTTGCCTTTGATAAAGACAGCTTTTCCTACTTTTAAGCTTGTGCTTCCTG
>JBOGBZ010000161.1:0-15463 GCA_051656485.1 Cellulosilyticaceae bacterium | reverse complement strand
ACACGTCTAAGAATCGCCTCTGCATTGGCCGCTGGGTCTATCAGTATCGTACGTTTCGTGTCTTCATCAATGATGAAGTAAGTGTTTGTCTGTACCATTCCTAGTACCATACATTCTATTTTCATGGTCTACTTCCCTTCTATAAGCTTTTTAAGCGCCTCATTGACTGCTACATCATTCTCTTTACGAATATAAAACTTTGAAATCCAAATATCACTCCCTTTATGGCGTGATACGATGTAGTAGCGCTGTCTTGTGGTGATATCTTTGATTTGGTCTTTTGTAAGTGTATGCTTTCTGAAAAAGCAAGTGTACCATACGAGTTTATTTTGTTCAATTTCTAGGTATTTAAATCGTGAGGTGTATAAAAAAAGTACCCCTACGCCTATTCCTATAAAGGCTACGATTAAGTCCATCACATTAAAATTCCCGAGTATCTGAAATCTCTGGACATTGTTGTACATAAAGATAACGCCTAGCATCACTCCCATAAAGGATATGGCCTTGTCACTGAATGTATTGCGTCTGTAATAAATCATCTAATTCCCTCCTTGTTTTTAGAAAAAAAGAGTATGCCCCTTCTTAGGGTGACATACTCTCTTGCATTTAAAATAATTTGCTGCTATCAAGAAGAATGGTCACAGGCCCATCATTTATAAGTGCTACCTGCATATCAGCTTGGAATTCACCTGTCTCAAAAGGTACTTGATTTTCCTTTAGCACTTCTAAAAATGCTTCGTATTTTACTTTAGCCTCTTGGACACTTCCTGACGCTATAAAGCTTGGGCGCATTCCCTTTGTCACATCCCCATACAGTGTGAAGTTGGGCACAATGAGCATGCCACCTTCTATATCTTTTACGGATAAATTCATCTTGCCTTCTGCATCTTCAAAGATGCGTAAACCTGTGATTTTATTGGCAATATACGCCATATCTTTAGGCGTGTCTGAAGCACTAATCCCTACCAGTACCATGATACCTTTTTGGATGCTCCCGACACACTTACCATCTATCGCTACACTTGCTTCATTGACTCTCTGTACCACTGCTCTCATACGCGTCTCCTTAGGAAGATACTCTTTGGACGTCTAGGACATCTCTGATTTGTCTTACTTTACGGATAATCTCATCTAATTGCTGTGTGCTCACTATCTCGATACGGATGTTAAAGACGGTATCTTGATTTTTTGTCGTTCTCGCATTAAGAGATTTTACTGGGATACGCATATCGGTAAGTGTCTTTGAGATATCTACGATAATGCCTAGTCTATCGCCACCTGTAATTTGGATTTCTGTGATATACGTACGCTTATTGACATTCTCTTCAAACCACTGAGCATCAATAAGGCGCTCTTTTTCATCTTCTGGCATATGGATGACATTGACACAGTCTGTACGATGGATAGATACCCCACGTCCTCTTGTGATGTATCCTACAATCTCATCTCCTGGCAATGGTCTACAGCATTTAGAGAAACGTACTGCCACATCACCTACACCGTGTACCATAATACCACTCTTGCTCTTCTTCGGTGCATCCTCTGGCTCTTGCATAACTCGCTCACTATGGGCCGCTAGGATTTCCTGTGCTGTTGGCATGACTTTTTTCAGTCTACCACTTTCATCTAAGATACGCTGAATGACTTGCTTTTCTTTGATACTACCATACCCGATGGCAGCACATACAGATTCCCAAGTCTTAAGGCCATAGCGCTTACATACGTTTTCGATCATACTACTATCTAAAAGTGTGCTTAAAGCATAGCCTCTTTGTCTTGCACAAAGCTCTAGTAGCTCTTTACCACGTATAATATCTTCTTTTTTGAACTGCTTTCTAAACCACTGATTGATTTTGTTACGTGCTTGAGCACTCTTGACGATATTTAGCCAATCTCTACTTGGCCCTTTGGAGTTCTGTGAAGTCAGAATCTCGATACGGTCCCCTGTCTTAATCACATACTCGAAGGTTACGATCTTGCCATTGACTTTTGCACCTACCATTTTGTTTCCGATATCACTATGGATGATATACGCAAAGTCAATCGGTGTAGCACCCTTTGGTAGTGTCAGTAGTTCACCTTTTGGTGTAAAGACGTACACTTGGTCTGTATAGATGTCTAAGTCGACTTTCAGTGCATTCATAAACTCTGCATTGTCGTCCATCTCTCTTTGCCACTCAAGGATTTCCTTAAGCCAAGAAAGCTTCTCCTCCGACTTATCGATCATGCCGTCTTCATGCTTACCTTCTTTGTACTTCCAGTGTGCTGCGATACCGTACTCTGCTGTACGATGCATGTCTTCTGTACGAATCTGCATCTCAAATGGCGTTCCTTCACTTCCCATCAGCGTTGTATGAAGTGACTGATACATATTTGGCTTTGGCATCGCTATATAGTCTTTAAATCTGCCTGGGATTGGTGTGTACATCTCATGGATAATACCTAGTACACCGTAGCAGTCCTTAATGTCTTTGACAATGACACGTACTGCGAATAAATCGTAGATTTGATCCAAAGTCTTACTTTTATTGACGATTTTCTTATAGATACTAAAGAAGTGCTTCGGTCTACCTTCTACCATACAGTCAATCTGGGCTTCCGCTAGGCGTTCTTTCATTTGCTTCACGACAGCTTCAATATAATGTACACGCTCTACTCTCTTCTGAGCTATTTGTTGGGCTAAATCGTAGTACACTTCTGGCTCGATATAACGTAGTGATAAGTCTTCAAGTTCTGCTTTGATCTTACATATCCCTAGTCTGTGAGCAATAGGCGCATAAATATTTAAGGTCTCTTGGGCCTTTTCTTTTTGCTTATGCGGTGGCATAAACTTAAGTGTTTGCATATTGTGCAGTCTATCTGCAAGTTTTATAAGAACGACACGGATGTCCTGTGCCATAGCCAGAAACATCTTCCTGTAGTTTTCTGCTTGTATTTCTTCCTTTTGCATCGCCTTATCACTTGATGCATACTGAATTTGTCCTAGTTTGGTGACACCATCTACAAGAAGTGCTACTTCTTTATTAAATAATCTCTCGATGTCTTCTGTGGTATAATCTGTGTCTTCTACGACGTCATGTAGAATCCCTGCTGTGATTGATTCCATATCCAGCTCTAAATCCGCTAGTATATATGCAACTTGAAGCGGGTGGATAATATACGGTTCCCCTGACTTTCTGAGTTGTCCATCGTGTGCTTTTGACGCAAGGGCATAGGCATCTTCTACTAACTTCAAATTATCAGAAGGATGGTATGAACGTATTCTATTAATAAGGTCGCTATAAATTTTCTCTGGCATCGTCTACCCCCTTTTCTTCGCGTTGGCATAATTTTTATATTAGTTTATATTATAGTCATGTTATCTTGAAAATTCAATGCTAAAATAAAAAGTGGCTATGCCACTTTTTATCTTTTTTCATGTTTTTCGATGTTTTTTATGTTTTTATATAAAAAAAGACGTTTTAAAGTGGATACTTTCAAAAACGTCTCTTTGTGAATACCTTAGTATTTTAATAAAGATACAATATTTTGTCCTTCTAATACGCTACGGCCGTTAAGACCTTCTAATTCGATAAGGTATACGATTTTTACAACTTCGCCACCAAGTCTTTCGATTAAGTCTACCATAGCTTTTGTTGTACCACCTGTAGCTAATAAGTCATCGATGATAACGACTTTTTGGCCTGGTTTGATAGAATCGATATGCATTTCAATCGTATTGCTACCGTACTCTAAATCGTAGCTTTCAGATACAGTCTTATAAGGAAGTTTTCCTGGTTTTCTTACAGGAATAAAACCTTTTTGTAATTTGTATGCTAAAGGCACACCGAAGATGAACCCTCTTGATTCTGGCCCGATTACTAAATCAAAATCCACACCTTCTACTTCTTTTGCCATAAGATCTACTGCTTCTACTAAACCTTGTGGATCTTGAAGTAATGGTGTAATGTCTCTAAAAAGTATTCCCTCTTTTGGGAAGTTTTCCACGTCACGAATAAGTGAATATAAACTCATACTTTTCCTCCTAAATGTTATTAGTTACTTATACTTTGCTCATATTTTTGCAAAGTCATGTATCTTGGTGATTTTTCAAGCTGGGTTTTACTTGTTTTTCCTAATGTATAATGGATCTCGCCCTCAGTTAGTGTATAACTTATCAGTTCTAATTCACTAAATATATCTAATATTTGAAGCACCTTGTATTCTGTCATATGACGACTTACAAAATGTTCAACTACTTTATGCATATACAGACGACCGTCGCCTATCCTAAAATACTTATAGACATCTTTACAATCCACATAACTTGGGATCATCATTGGTAATTGTTCAATATGGTTGGTTAAGGATCGATTCAGACAAGGGTATGTACCCTCCGACTTAAAATCCCATTCATAATGACCGTCTTGATTGAAGACGCGACATCCATTATACCATAAATCTACAAGTTTGGTAATGTTTTTTTCTTGGTTTCCTTGACTCTTTATGAGTTTTTCAAATCCTTTTTCAGTATACGCATCCATAGGTTGCTCTTTTGGGATGTCTAGAGATACTAACTTTAGCTTTTCTAACGCTATAGGCTCAGGTACTGTGAGATATCTGTACAGTCCCATGTAGTACTTACTTCTAAGGATTTTCTCATTTGGTGACATGATATCTTTGATACGAAGCTGCAAGGAGGTCTTCCCATTCCAAGTATTCTTCGTTAGTTCACATGCCATGACCACTTCTTCCCCTTCTGTTAAGCAGTCTGCTAAGTAACCTTTATCAAAACCTACCCCATGCAATACTTGATGGCCTTTTTGGATGGATATCTTCAGATGCTTATCTTGCCCTATCTTCTGAGCATATTGTACCAGACCTTTAACTGCAAAGATAGGTGTCGGATTACTCACTCCGAAAGGTTCCAGTCCTTCTAATTGTTCACATAAACCTAACGAGAGGTCTTTAGCATCTACTTCTAGATCCACTTCAAGACCTGGTGTGAGGATATCTTCTGTTAGTAAGTCTTCACCGTAGGCATTCAGTTCTCTTCTAAAGGCATCTAATTCCCCTTCGTTTAATGAGAGTCCTGCAGCCATTTCATGACCACCAAAACGCAGTAGCCTGTCTTTCACTGAGCTGATGGCCTCAAAGATATTGAACCCTTCCACACTTCGTGCGGACCCTGAGTAAATGCCGTCTTCTTTGGTAAGTACAATGGTTGGCTTATAGTACTTGCCTAAAATCCGTGAAGCGACGATTCCGATGACCCCATGATGCCAGTTTTCCCCTGCAACGATAATCATCTTTTCTTTTTCAATGTCGATATGCTCCTCGATGTACTTTTCGGCTTCCAGTAAGATAGCCTGCTCCATATCTTGTCGCTTTTTATTTTCTTCGTCTAAAAGCTGGGCGATGCGTGTGGCTTCCCCTTGGTCTGTGGTTGTGAGTAGTTCCACGCCTATCTTCGCGTCACTGATACGCCCAGCAGCATTAATACGGGGCCCTAATTGATAGCCGATGATATTTGATGTAATCTTCGTCGTGTCACTTTGTAGGAGGTTTAAGAGTGCTTTAATCCCTAGGTGTATAGACTCCTGCATTTGCTTAAAGCCTAAATACGTAATGACACGATTCTCCTTCTCTAAAGGTACCACGTCTGCTACTGTCCCCAGTGCCACGATATCGATGTATTTCCATATCTTATCTTCTGCATCTTCCGCAAGGGCTAAGCCGTGGATAAGCTTGAATGTCACCCCTACGCCTGCTAATGCATCAAAAGGATATGTAGTATCCGGGCGCTTAGGATTCAGGATACAGTACGCATCAGGAAGTGTTTCTTGGCACTCATGGTGATCTGTTACGATAATATCTAGTCCTATACTTTTGCCATATGCTACTTCCCCTATTGCCGCAATCCCTGTATCAACGGTAATGAGTAGCTGTCCGTACTGCCTAATCTTAAGAAGCGCCCCATTATTTAGACCATAACCCTCCTCTGTACGATTCGGTATATAGTACGATACCTCATACCCTTGCTCCTTTAAAAACATGTATAAAATAGATGTACTTGTAACACCGTCCACATCATAATCACCATAGATTACGATATGCTCGTTGTTTACCTTCGCTTCCTGTATACGCTTCACTGCGAGGTCCATATCATTCATCAAATACGGTGAGTGCATATGTGCTTTAGATGGTTTTAAAAACACCTGTCTTTCCGCTTCTTCACAAATCCCTCTTCCGTACAATACTTTTTCTACAATATTTCCGTGTGTCTCTATGGGCTTCATACGCCATTTATAATTATTTGGTAACAAGTGATTCACCCTTTCTGCTGGATGATTTTATTATAACATATTTTTTCTAAGTCCTATTTATTTATTTTTATATCTATACAATAGAATTATTCTTATGATATAATTTATGAGTATTTACATTAATTAGGAGTGTTATCATGTCTGAAAAATTTCAAGTTGGGCAAATTATCGAAGGTACAGTAACAGGTGTTAAACCTTTCGGAGCATTTGTTGCGTTAGATGAAACTACTCAAGGGTTAGTGCATATCTCACACGTAACACATGGCTTCTTAGAAAACATCAATGAAGCTGTCAAAGTGGGGGACAAAGTAAAGGTTAAGATTTTATCTATCGATGGAGAGAAGGGTAAGATTTCTCTTTCTATGAAGAATGCTAAACCTTCACAATCAAAACCACCAAAAAAAGAAAATCCAGTGGAAGACTTTGAAAACCTTATGAAAGGTTTCTTAAAAGATTCTAACGACCGTCAAGCTGATCTTAATAAGCGTCTTAACAATCGTTAGTATCATTTCCAAATAGGCATAAGAAAACAAGTGTTTTAGAACTCTTGTTTTTTTATGCCTATTTTCATTTCCCTAAAAAAAAGCACCCAGCTTTTAGGCTCGGTGCTTGATTCTTTATTATGCTTGTAACATTTTTTGAATGACTGGTTTTTGTTGAAGACCTTTTAAACGCTCTACTTCTACACCATCTTTGAAAAGAATAAGTGTTGGGTATGATGCTACTTCGTATTTCTCGATGATTTCTTTGTTTTGGTCAAAATCGATTTTTAAGATTTCTACTTCTGGCATATCTTTTGCTACGTCTGCAAGTACGAAACCTAACATTTTGCATGGTCCACATGTTTTTGAGTACACGTCTACAAGTACTTTACCTTGTCCGATAATTGCGTTAAATTCTTCTGTTCCTACGATTTCTCTAATCATGATTTACACTCCTTAAGTTTTCTTTTTTATATAGTTTGTCTTATTATTATCAATCTGTGTTTATAATGATTCAATGTATTTTGAAGCACGTTGCGCTGCAATGGCACCATCTGCACATGCTGTAATGACTTGTCTTAAGTCTTTTGTTACGACGTCACCTGCACCGTAAATACCTGGTACAGCTGTCTCCATATGTTCATTGACCATTACATAGCCATGCTCATTTAAAATCCCTGTGCTCTTGAAAGCTTCTGTTGATGGTTGAAGTCCGATGTATTCGAATACGCCGTCACACATAAGTTCTGTCACTTCTTCTGTCTCTGTTGACTTGATGCGTACACCTGTAAGCTTCTCTTCACCTAGGAAAGCTTCTACTGTATGGTAAGGGTATACTGTCACATTATCACAAGAACGTAGTTTATCATTAGATACTGGGTCTGCTGTTAGGTCAAATAAAGTCACAACTTTTACTGACTTTGCAAGGCCTGCTAAATAGATCGCTTCTTCTACCGCTGAGTTCCCACCACCGATTACGACTACATCTTTATCACGATAGTATGCACCATCACAGATCGCACACCAGCTAATGTTAGAACCTGCAAAGCGTTCTTCGTTTTCTACGTGAAGTCTTCTTGGTACTGTACCTGTAGCGATGAGTACTGTTTTTGCTTCGATTACTTTATCTTCTTCTTCACACACGATTTTCTTGATGTCATCTTCGTCGATGATTTCTTTTACTGTGCCATAGTCGAATGCTACTTCTAACTCTTGTGTGTGTTCAAACATTTTGTACGCCAGCTCTGCACCATTCACTGTGCCTACACCTGTATAGTTTTGAATCTCATGGGTATTGATGATTTGTCCACCTGGTGCTAATTTTTCAATTAAAAGTACATTAAGGTTTGCTCTTGCACCGTAAATGGCTGCCGTCATCCCTGCTGGTCCCGCTCCAATAATTGCTAAGTCATAATGTGCCATCGTCATTTCCCCCTTGGCTTGTATTTATATAAAATTTTTAAATAGATATTTTTTTAACAATTCATTTTAAAAAAATGTTTCTTTCCCTTAGTATAGCACCGACCTACCCTCCAAAAAAATAACCTGTGCTATTGTTCTGGCTATAAATCAAAAAAAACTACCCCAAAAGGAGTAGTTTTTATGTGATTTATGCTTTTTTAGGTTGTGGCTTTTTCTTTGCCTGTGGTTTGTGTTCTCTCATATATTTACGCATTTGGTACCAAAGTGGACTTGCGATAAAGATAGAAGAGTAAGTTCCTGCTACGATACCGATTACAAGTGGGAATGCGAATTCCTTCACTGCATCTGTACCGATGACAAAGAGCAGTACAACCATTACAATCGTTGTGATTGAAGTATTGATTGAACGTGTAAGCGTCTGCTTAATACTTGTGTTGATGATGTCTTCATCATCTCCTTGCATTCTACCTCTGTTTTCACGGATACGGTCAAAGATAATGATGGTATCGTTAATAGAATAACCAACAATCGTAAGCATCGCTGCGATAAATGAATTGTTGATAGGAATTCTAAAGAGTGCATAAACCCCTAGCATAATCATAACGTTGTGTAAAAGTGCGATAACTGCACTTGCGCCGAACTTAAAGTCTTTGAATCGGATGGTGATGTAGATAAGCATGAAGACTGCGCCTAATGCTACTGCACCGATTGCTTTTAATTTAAATTCATCACTGATGGTTGCTGATACGAAGTTATCTTTTAGAAGGTCTGCTTCTGTTAAGTTATACTTCTCACTGATTGCCTTTGTAAGGGCTGCTCTACCATCTTCTTCTACTGCTTTCATCGTGATGATGATTTCATTTGTGCCCGCTACTTTTTGGATACGTGCACCTGAGTTAGGGATATGCTCATCAATAAGTGGCATAATGTCTGCCTCTGGATTCACATCTTGTTTAAGGTCTACTTGGATAACAGAACCACCCTTGAACTCTACATCGTAGTTAAGAATGTCTTTACCTTGCATACCGAAGAATGGCATCGCTGCAAGACCAATGATAATGATGGTTGCTGATAAGAAGTAGTATTTCTTTCTGTTTGCAATAATCGCTAGTGTTCTTTCTTTTGGTGCTTTCATTGAAGCAAATAAGCTTGGCTTTGTAATACCCATACCGATAAATAACTTAAGAAGTGTACGTGTCACTACAAGTGCTGTAAACATCGATACCACGATACCTACTGCAAGTGTCTGAGCGAAGCTCTTAATAAGACCTGTACCCATCGTCCAAAGAACTGCTGCTGCGATAAGTGTTGTTACGTTACCATCTAGGATTGCGCTGAATGCCTTGCTAAAACCTGCGTCTACAGAAGAACGTACGCTTCTACCTGCTACAAGCTCTTCTTTGATACGTGTAAAGATAATAACGTTTGCATCAACTGCCATACCGATAGACAGAATGATACCCGCAATACCTGGTAAAGTAAGTGTCGCACCCATTGTACTAAGAATCATAACCACTAAGCCTACATAAAGCATAAGTGCTAAGTCTGCTGCCACACCACTTACGCGGTAAAGCACGATCATGAATACCATGATAAATGCAAAACCAATTCCACCTGCTAGAACGCTTGTGTTCAGTGCATCCATACCAAGCTTTGCACCTACACCACTAGAAGAGATGGCTTTCAATGCGAATGGTAATGAACCTGCTTCGATACGCTCTGCTAGTTGTTTTGCTGATTCTGCTGTAAAGTTACCTGAAATCATACCGACACCATCTGGGATTTCATCTCTGATAGTTGCTTGGCTGATGATCTGGTCATCTAATGTGATGATGACAAGTTTGCCTTTATTAGCTTTTGTAAAGTCTCTGAAAAGCTTGGTGCCTTCTGTGTCCATCTTTACTTGGACTACAGCTTCTGTTGCACCCATCTGATTTTGTACCATTTGGAATGATGCTGATTCGATGTTCTTTCCTGTGAGTACTTCATTGCCTTCTTCGTCCCAGAACTTAAGCATCGCTGCTGCTCCGATACTGTTGATGGCTTGCTGTGGGTCTTCAACCCCTGGAATGTCTACACGTAGACGGTCGTTACCTTCTATAGAAACTTCTGCCTCTGTGTAATTTTCTTTGTCCAATCTCAGCTGAATCATCTGCTGTGCAGCTGCCATGTCTTCCATGGTTGGGTTGTCCATCTGTGCCTCATAAACGATGTTTACGCCGCCCTGTAAGTCAAGTCCAAGTTTAATACTTTCTACTCCTAGCGTATTGTTTTCCCCTACTCCCACATATGCTATGCCTAATGCCCCTGCGATAACACTTAGGATAAGTAGGAAAAGAACAATACTCTTTGCCTTAAGACCACTTTTTTTCATGTTCTTTCCTCCTTAGTAATGACTAAAACTCATTTATCTGATTATATAATTTCTAGTGAAATTAGTCAAATTTATACGCTACCTTATTCACAAAGTTCAGCTTTTAGTCCAATTGCACATTCAAGACGTTTCTTTTGAAGGTCACATCCTAAATCATAAACTGAGTCAATATTTCCGTGGAAATGATAAGCATTTGCTGCACAACCACCACTACAGAAGAACTTCGCCCAGCATTGTGTACATTGTTCTTTGCTATAAACGTTACATTTTTCGAATTCACAACGTTTCTCTGTGTTTGTCACACCTTTCCATACATCACCCATCTCGAACTCTTCCATACCTGCAAATTGGTGACATGGGTAAAGCTTACCGTCTGGTGTCGCTGCTAAGTACTCTGAACCAGAACCACAGCCTGCTAGACGCTTGTGTACACATGGTCCACCTGTTAAGTCTACCATGAAGTGGAAGAAATTAAAGCATTTGCCATCTTCTTTGTGACGACGTAGCATTTCTTTTGCTAGACGCTCGTACTCTTTGCAAAGTACTGGGATGTCTTCTTGTTGAAGTGCATAATCCATTGTAAGTGGTGCAACGACCGGTTCTGCTGATACTTCTTCGAAGCCTTGGTCAGCCATATGTGTCACGTCATCTGCGAAGTCTAAGTTGTGGTGTGTGAAAGTCCCACGGATGTAGTACTGCTTACCACCGCGTTTTTCCACAAGTTTTTTGAACTTAGGTAGGATCACATCGTAGCTGCCTTTACCATTACATGTTGGACGCATACGGTCGTTTGTCTCTGGTCTACCATCTAAGCTTAGTACGACGTTGTACATATGCTCATTTAAGTAGTCGATGATTTCATCATTTAAGAGAATACCGTTTGTTGTCATTGTGAAACGGAAGTTCTTGCCTGTCTCTTCTTCGATGCTTCTCGCGTAGTCTACCACACCTTTTACCACGTCAAAGTTCATCAGCGGTTCTCCACCAAAGAAGTCTACCTCGATATTTTTACGATGTCCTGAATTTTTCGCTAGGAAGTCAATAGCAGCTTTCCCTACTTCAAGGCTCATCATCCCTCTCGCACCGTGGTATTCACCTTCGCCTGCGAAACAGTACTTACATTTTAAATTACAGTCATGTGCTACATGAAGACAAAGTGCTTTAACCACTGGTTGTCTGCTTAAGAAAGCTGGTACCAAGTCGCGGTAGCTATCTTCTGTATCTAACATGCCATTTTCTCTAAGCTCTAAAAGCTCCTCGATCGTTTCTTCTAAAGCTTGTCTTTCATACTGGCCCTCGTACTTTGCAAGTACCTCTTCTTTTGTAAGAGCTACCACATCTTCTACGATAGCGTAAGCTAATTCATCTAAAACATGGACTGCACCGCTGTGTACGTCCATTACAATATTTGAGTTCTCAAATTTAAATTTATGTAACATACTAAATCCCTTTCCATTTTTAATTAGGAGTCCAAAAAGAAAAGCAGCGACCAAAGGTCACTGCTAGTTATCAAAACCTATTTTTCACAAGCTTGATTTCCTACAGTACATGATGTTTTACAAGCTGATTGACAAGATGTTTGACATTCGCCACATCCACCTTTTGCTGCACTGTTTTTTAAGTTTTTAGTGTTAAGTGTTTTTACATGTTTCATAACTTTTTCCCTCCTCGTTATAAACCTGTTACATTATACCATATGTTACTAGTTTTGAATAGAGAAGGCGTATTATTTTTGCGTAGCGACAGAAAACATTCCGGCTAATGCACCACTTATAAGTGTGATAATAACAAGTGTCATTAGTGTGCTTATGTCCATACATGCGATGCCGTTAAGTACAACTGCTATGATGACAAAAATCAGAAGGTAACTCAAGCCACCTATAAGGCCCCATTTGTAACCTTGCTTACCTTCCATCTTTGCAGTGTCATAGCCTACTAACGCCGCAGATGCCATTGCACCAATAAGTACGATCCATTTTTCAAAACCTGCACCAAGATTGGTATATGTAAGGAGTATTGATGCAAAAATAATAAAGATTGCAGTCAATGCATATCCTATTAAATTTGCTTTAAGTAGTGTCATTGTAAGTTGTGGTATGTCTAGATTCATTTTTTTCTTGCTTTTATGTTTTGCCATATTTCTCCCCCCTTTGTTTATAAATTGAAACCTTGTATATTTTACGTACAAACTTGTCTAAGTATGCTAAAATATTTACAGAATAAGGAGGTTTTTATGATGTTAACGACTGATTTAATTGATTTACACGTTCATTCCAATAGATCTGATGGTACTTTCTCACCTGAGGAAGTGGCTCATCTCGCAAAAGAAGCTGGCCTTCGTGCCATTGCCCTTACAGACCATGACACCTTAGAAGGTGTGAAAGCTTGTATGGAGACAGGGGCTAGTATCGGCCTTGAAGTCATCCCGGGCATCGAGCTTTCTGGTGACTTCCATGGCAAGGAGATTCATATCATTGGCTACTTTATCGATAGTGAAAACATGATGCTTAAGGATACGCTCACTGGTGTTCTAGAAGAGCGTGATGCACGTAACTTAGAGATGCTTCATAAACTTCAAGCACTTGGCTTTGCTTTAGAAATGCAAGACCTATCTCAAGGCCCTCATAAAGAAATCATCACCCGTGCACACTTCGCCCGTGCCCTTCGTGAGAAAGGCTACATCAAAGATAATAATGAAGCTTTCGATAAGTATATCGGTGCTGGCTGTCCAGCTTATGTACCTAAAGCTTCTCTTTCTTTCATCCAGTGCATCGATCTGATCCATCAATGTGGCGGTGTAGCCGTACTTGCTCACCCAGGAATTTATAAGTTCTGCAAAGGCAATATGAAAGAGCTTATCCTTGAGCTTAAAGCACACTGCATTGATGGCGTAGAAGTCATCTATCCAAAGCACGCACCTGAGACCATCGCTATGCTCACCAAGTTCTGTAAAGAGCAAGACTTAGCCATCACAGGCGGCAGCGACTTCCATGGTGCCAACAAACCAGAGACTCAGATTGGCAAAGGACTTGGAGTGACGGCAGTACCGTATCACCTCATCCAGAAACTCCGTGGGTAACACAAAGGGGCTAGTGCATATCAATCGGATATGCACTAGCCCCTTTGTGTATTTTATCTATTTTGTTACGTAAGCATAGAGCAACTTAAGGGTATTTGCCATCCCTTTGTAGTGTGTACGCTCCATACCATGTGATGCATGTACACCTGGTCCTATAAGTGCTCCTTTGATATTATTGCCTCCGCGAAGGGCTGCCCCTACATCTGAGCCGTACATTGGGTAGATATCCACTGCATAGTCAAGGTTATTTGCCTTTGCAAGCTCCATAAGTTCTGAAGTCATGTGGTAATCATAAGGTCCTGCTGAATCTTTAGCACAGATAGATACTTGATACTCTGTGCAGCTAAGGTCTTCACCGATGCATCCCATATCTACTGCGATCATCTCTGTGATATCTTCTGGAATGTAAGACGCACCATGTCCTACTTCTTCATAAGTTGAAAGGAGAATCTTCAGTGTATGTGTAGGCACTGTCTTTTCACTACTTAATGTATGCAGTAAAGTAAGTAAGATTGCTACACTTGCCTTGTCATCTATAAAACGAGACTTTAAGAAGCCCCTTTCTGTTACTGTGGTTTTAGGATCGATAAAGATGTAGTCCCCATTACTAATCCCTAAGTTCTGTACATCCTCTTTAGACTTCACTTCTTCGTCTAATCGTACTTCCATTCCCTTTGCATCTCTCGCCTTTGTGGCTGCATCTTCATACACATGTGAAGATGGGCTTGTACTTAGGAATGTCCCTGTATACGTACGTCCATCTCTAGTACGTACTTTACAATACTCACCATCCAATGTAGCAAGGATAGGTCCACCTACTTGTGTAAACCTAAGCGTACCACTTCCTGTGATGCTTCTCACCATAGCCCCTAAAGTATCTACATGGGCAGATAAGCCGATGACTCTACCACTTTCTTTCCCTGGTACAGTGATGATGCCACAGCCTTTTTGTGTATACTCAAAAGCATACCCATAGTCTTTTACTTTTTGTTCGATTAAAGCCATCACTTCATGACAGTACCCACTTGGGCTATCACATCCTAGTATTTCTTTTGCTAATGCCATTACATATTCTTTATTTGCTTCCATTTTTGTCTTCCTTTCTAGAATTTAAATTGGTTAACGGTTTCTTTAAGATGAACCGCAATTGCTTCTAATTTTTTTGCAAGTTCGTTCATATTATCCACTGATTCTGTCTGCTCTTTGATAGACCCTGCAACCTCTTGTGTGGCTGCTGCATTTTCTTCTGCGATAGCCGATAAAGTCTGCATGATATCGATGATTTCATCACGCTTTGCAGTCATCTGCTGCTGCATCTTTAAGACATCATTGATAATCAGCCACGTATTCTCGATGGCATCTGCAATCCCATTAAATTTACTTTGGGTGTCCTTCACGCTACCTGCTTGATTGTCTATTCTAGTGGTTATACGCTGCATCGCCTCAACTGCACCGGCACTGGTCTCACTTAAGTCCTTGATATTTTGCTCAATTTCTGCGGTAAAACGGTCTGCCTGCTCTGCAAGTTTTCGAATCTCAGTAGCGATGACCACGAAGCCTTTACCTTCTTCTCCTGTACGTGCTGCTTCTATCGAAGCATTCAGTGCCAGTAAGCTAGTCTGACTTGCAATGGCCTTGATTTTTTCACTTGCTCTTGTAATGATATCTGATTTTTCTTTTGTTCTCAATATATTTTGGTAAGATAGCTCCACTTCTTTTTGTGTTTGGATGGATTCTTCACTTAACTGATTGATTAAGATGACCCCTTCATCTTTAAGGTGTGCCACTTGTCCTGCTGCAT
>JBOGBZ010000160.1:0-8507 GCA_051656485.1 Cellulosilyticaceae bacterium | reverse complement strand
GTCCATGACCGAAGTAATCACCATACCCTGCATCACTAATGACTTTTCTTGCCACTGCATCCACTTCTTTGCCTTTCATGCCTGGTTTGATGGCTTCTAAGGCTTTAAGCTGTGCTTCAAGTACAGTGTTATAGATGTGTAAATGCTTGTCGCTTGCTTCCCCAATGACTAAAGTACGTGTCATATCTGAGCAGTAACCTTCATAAAGACATCCAAAGTCCATCACAAGGAAGTCTCCTTGATGAAGGGTTTCATCTCCTGGTGTTGCATGGCAAAGTGAAGACTTGGCACCACTTGCTACGATGGCATTGAAGGATACCCCACTTGCGCCATTTTGACGCATCACACGCTCGATTTCTAATGTGATGTCTTTTTCTGTAAGACCGTTTTTATAATTGTCTCTGATAAAGCTTACGATATGTGTGAAAGCTAAATCACCGATGTGTTCTGCTTTTTCAAGCTTTGTCAACTCATCTTCTGACTTGATTTGACGCATGGTTTCGATCACATCTGTCAGTGGTACGAAAGTAAATGGATGCTCACTTAATTCCCTATACGTATTATAGTTAGTATGAGCACTTTCAAAACCAATATGCTTCACACCTTCTTCGGTAGCAATTTCCATTGCTGTCTTAAGCATACCAAGTGCTTTTTGATCCACGACTTCAAATCCTTCACATTGCTTACCTGCTTGCTCCATATAACGGAAATCTGTAATGATGATTTGCTTTGTTTTTGAAATATAAAGTAAAGCACTTGAACCTGTGAAACCACTCATATAGCGAATATTACTCTTGCAAGTAATAAGCATCGCATCGATGCCTGCTTGCTCGTTTAAGGTGTCAAATTGTTGTCTTAAAGCTTCAATACGTTTTGTCATGTTGTATTTCCTCTCTTTTCTATCAATTGTCTGATTGTTTTTGTGTCTTTATAAGCGCTTTTGCATTGCCACATGCTTTTGTAATGCTTCTACCCCTAAGTGGTATCCCATAAAGCCTAGACCTGTAATGCTCCCAATACATGATGCTGCTGTTACAGAATGGCTTCTGAAAGATTCTCTTTTATAAATATTTGAGATATGTACCTCAATGGTGGGTATCTGCACACTTTTAATGGCATCCGCCAAAGCATAACTATAATGGGTAAGGGCCCCTGGATTCAGCACGATGCCTTCTACCCCTTCATAATAGCACTTCTGAAGAAAGTCGATGATTGCTCCTTCACTATTAGACTGGAAAAATAAAAGGTCTGGCCATTTTTTCTTAAGTTCTGATTCCAATGCACTTAACGTTTCATTCCCATAAATATGTGGTTCCCGAATCCCTAAAAAATTAAGGTTTGGACCATTAATCACTGCTATTTTCATTCCCTCACCTACTTGATCTGTTCTGTTAATAACCTGCTTAAACTATAAGGCGTGTGCCCCTTACAGTCAATGCTGTAAGTCGCTACCTCTTCATACCATCCTTGACGTGCATCGTAAAGCTTTCTCAGTGCTTCTTCTGTGGTCACCAGTGGACGCTTACTATCGCCACGAATCCTCTCATACAAAAGTTCAAAAGGCCAATTCAGGAAAATAACTTTTTGACCCTTTAAGAAAAGGCGGTTTTCCTCTCGTGTGACGATACCACCGCCTGTGGCAATGATTGCACCTCTTTCTTTACTGGTTGCCTTCAGACACGCTGTCTCTAGTTTACGAAAATAATCTTCTCCATATACTTCAAAAACTTTGGAAATAGGCATCCCTGCACGCTGGACGATACAGGTGTCTAAGTCATAAAACTTACGACCTTGGCAGCTACTAAGCTGCTCCCCTATGGTCGTCTTTCCACAGCCCATAAAACCTACAAGATAAGTATTTTCCACTTCTTCACCCCCTTTGTATGCTGATTGGCTAATTGGTTGGATATTTCGTTGGTTGATTAATCATTATAAACGGTAATTTTTCCTGTTGCGACACGGGCTGCGATACTGCGTACTTCGCCTAGGTTGTCTTGATTGATTTTAATGGTAAATGCCTTCGCCGGAGACATATCAGCTATAAAGCTTACTTGACCATTATAATCAACCGTTCCATCCATTCTTTTCACACCTACTTTTACATGCTTAGGGATACTCATCTCTTCCTCGATAACCCCATCTTTCCAAATCTGCATGACCTCATTCTGTTTAAATCTTATCTGATATGCTCTATTGGTAAGAGATGCTTGATGTTGAACCATTGCCACTGTATCTTTTACCCCATCCGTAAACTTATTGAACCTGTACAATTCTAAGTACCTAAAGCTCCCAAATCCAATCCCCGCCACTAGACTTAGCACACTCAGTACAACAACCATTTCCATCAATGTATAACCTTTACTTGCTTTCACCTATACCATTCAGCTCCTCTAGAATGCGTTTTTTTATACGTTTAGAAGTTTCCGCCTCAATGTGACAGCCATGCATTTTCTCATAAGCTTCTACCGCTTGGTAGTAAAGCATACCAAATCCATTCATGACCTGAATCCCCTTCTCTTTTGCATACGCTAAAAAAGCTGTCTCCCAAGGATTGTAGATAAGGTCTACGGCAACACTTGCGCCATCCATTAGTGCCTTTGCACAAGCTGGCATCTGTCCCTCTAATGCACCCATTCCTACACCTGTTGTCTGAATAACAAGACTCGCAGGTGTAGGTGTATCTTCCATCGTATGTACAGTAATAGGTAGCATATAATACTTTTCTAATTGCGCCTTAAGTGCCATTGCCTTTTCTAAGGTTCGGTTGTAGATAGCTAGACTCTTTGCCTCCTCCACAACACACAGACAAGCCGCATAGGCTGCCCCGCCACTTCCGATAATTGCTACATCTTGCTCTGTCCATTGAATACCTTCTTCTGCCAAAGCTCGCCCTAGTCCACCAATATCTGTATTGTATCCATAGTAGCCTTCTGATGTGTGCACCAACGTATTGATAGCTTGTGCAATTTCTGCTTGAGTGTCTATTCCTATCACATGCTTCATGACTTCTTTTTTGTGAGGCATCGTCACATTCATGCCCTTAATGCCTAACTGATATGCGCCTTTAATGGCATCATGTAAACCCTCTTGTGATACATGAAAAGGTATATAGATAGCAGCTTGTCCTAATTCTTCATTCAAGATATTGTGAATCATAGGCGATAATGTATGCTCAATAGGATCGCCTATGACACCACATACACGATGCTTACCCGTTATGATGCTTTTGCTGATACTTTTCATAGCTTCTTACCACCTTTTTCTCGATGCCCCTCTTGATTTTTGTAATCCATTCATCTTTGTCACTGACAGGTACCACAAGAACAGACATAGCCCCTGCACGATTACCTACAAAAACATCTGTAAAGATCTGATCGCCTACCATTGCCACCTCATGACTCTCTAAGTTCATAAGAGCCATCGCCTTACGCAATCCACCGCGTCTTGGCTTCCCTGCTTTGTGGATAGCAAACACCTTGAGATGCTGATTAAATGTAATCACACGGTCTTCTGTATTATTAGATGCTAGACAAATTTGAAACCCTTCTTCTTTAATGGTTTTGAAAAAATCTATAATTTCTTGGGTCGGATGTACCACATCATAGGGTACGAGTGTGTTGTCGATATCAAACACAATACCTCTCACGCCTTTTGCCTTAAGCACCTCTAAGTCTAGTTCAAAAATAGAATTCAAGTAAAGTTTTGGATATAATCTTTTAATCATAGGTATTCCTTTCAGTCTCTTGTTTTAAGCTTTTATTTAGTATACCACTTTAAAAAGATTTTTAATAGTGTTCCTTTTACTTGTTTTTATGGAATCCTCTCCATGCAAAGTGCTCTTTTTTGCACCCCTACCTCCCCACTCATTATACGACTTCCAAGACTGCTGACTTCTATTTGAAAATCATCACTGACAACAATTTCCATCAATTGATAACTGATTTGTCTGTCATATAGCACTTCACTACCATTAGCTTTTGTTTCTTTGGTTTCACAAAGAGTGTAGATGTAGCATTGTGCCTTGTCATCTAGCTCGCTAGCTAAAATATTAAAGCTACTTTGTAGACTTAGTAGCGGTACACCTTTTGCAGTCTCTGTTCGTATCTTTTGCAAGGCATCTCTTACTTTTGTATAACTTGTAAAATCACTTTTCAAATCATACAACGTGGTTCCCTGTGCCGCACTTATGCTCTCTCCAAACAAAATTTTAATGGTGCATACTGTTTCTTGATTTGGCTGTACACGTTCTATGCCAAAAGCATAAACAGTCGTAGGTGCTTTATTGAGATCAAATACAACCCCATACGATGTCTTCGTTGTACAACTCTCTACTAACTTTTCATACATGATTGCCTTGGCAAGTAAGTGTACTTCCCTAGACGGGGGAATTAGCTGTGGTATTGTGTTTGAATTTGTGGTATTCAAGCAAGGTTGCAGTGCACTCGCTACGATACCTTGCTGATTTCCTAATCTATCTTGTAACATGATCATTTGAGCATCTGACACCCCTTTAGCCATCTGTGCTGTATTATTAGTATTGGCCACAATGTTTGCTACTTCCATATGATTCATGACCATCGTCCATAATGATGCTACCATAACCATACTTATACTCAGTACAATAAGCATACTCAGGAAAGTGTACCCATCATTACCATTTGCTTTTGGAGCACTTGCCATGGTTCTTCTCCTTTCTTTGTAACTACTAAAATGACCATTTGCAACGGTGTCGATTGTTTTCTACTTCTACTTAGCGTAACATGCCCCTTATTCACCTCAGTAAATGTCTCTACTTCAATAACAGAGCCTTCTTCCTTTGTTATTACTTCTATAATCGTCGGGAAGCTAGTGGTATTGGTGAAAATAATTTTATTTGGCGATCCCGCTACCTGTTGCAATGCACCAGCATCTACTTGTATCACTAACGGCATATGAAGATGCTTGGCTTTAGCTAACTCTGGTGCATCCCATTCACCGGCTGCTACCTCATAGTAAATGACCTGATCCATCGTTCCCTTGTAGATAATATTAAGTAATACCTGATCTGCACGTATACTAAAGATACTAGGCTGCGACACCTCACTTCCGCCTCGCATTACAAGCTGTCCATTAAACGCTCCCATCACCTTTGGCTGTGTCGCACTTAGTTGCTTAAAAAGTATTTTGTCCTCTTGTAGTAATTGCGTAAAATACGGTTCTACATCTTCAGTGCCCGTTGTCAAGTACTTCGCCTCAGACAAATGAATAGCATCTAACCTTGTAGCTTTTTGGTCATAGGGTATGCTAGCTATATGGTAGTCATATTGCTCCATTTCATAAGTCTTACCCAGCCATACTTCATCATAATGCTCTGTACTTAAATACTCCAACAGCAATGTCTTTTTAGCCGTAGGTGTACCTTTTTGAACTGCCGCATTGATATAATGCTGTAGTATACCTTCTGCATATTGGGCTGCTGCTATTTTTCGTACGGATTGTTGTTGCACCTTCATTGCCACTTGTATCCCTTGATAAATCATCCCACTTACAATCACAAGTACTACCATACTTACCATCACTTCTAAGTAAGAAAATCCCTCTTCTCTTCTTCTCATTACACACTCCTATACTTGATGGCTCGCCCCATACCACTTGAGTTGAACAATGCTATAATGGCTCGTCTCCGATTCTACATATACCTCTACCGCTGTAATTTGAAGCCCTTTTGTTGCACATAATTTCTGTAAAAAGTTTTGTCCTGCTGCTGGTTGTGCACGATAGCTTAATACAAAAGAGTGCACATCTACAGGCACTTCAGCCTCTTGTCCTTCCTCTTCATAATGCACTAAGCTTAGCACTTCTCCCTCTAATACGCCCACGATTTCCATCATTTTTTCTACTGCCTCTGTATCATTTTCAAAATAAGGTAACATATTTTTATACGCAATCTCTTGTTGTTCCAACTCTTGAATGTCTTGTTGTAATACTGGTATTGCTTCTATAGCTATAGCCATTTGCTCCATTTCTAATTGCGCCCCAAGCCTTTCCTTCTCCACTTGCCCAATCAAATACTGCATGCGACTGTGTAGTACAATACCTATACCTATCCATAGCACACTTCTTACCACACACTCTCTGACATCTCTATTCCATTTCACTTACATTCTCCTTTAGACTCATAGAAAGTGTAAAAGCCGTAGGTCCCCATAAGTTATCATCCTCAAATTGGCTCACTATGTTATATGCATCAAATCTGCTTTCTAACTGTCTTACCCATTTCAAAAGCTCATAAGGCATCTGTGTTTCTCCTTCTATAAACATACTTTTTTCTTCCCCTTGTATGCGATAGTACTTAATGGCTTGTTGCAAAAAGAGCTGTTCTCGTCTTAACCCATTAAGCATTTCACCCACATAGTAACTGGATGCCTCTATCATTTGCTGACTCTGATCTTGTTTTTGAATACTGTCCTCCAAACTACTCTTGGCTTCTTGATACTGAGTGAGTTGCTGATATATAGGCTTTTGGCGCTCCATTTCATACACTTTTAATGCATATGTTTCTTGTACCCATCGCCATCCATCTATACAAATAATCACTCCCACTAACAACGTTACTATATGGTTAGGCTTTCTGACCACCTGCCGCCAAGACCATGCGGTCTGCTTTCCTAACACCTTCCATCCTTTGACACTATTGCTATAAACCTGATGATGTTCATAAATCGCCACGCCCAATACATCTTCTAGCTTATCGCCTTCATTTAGTTCTCCCTCCATACGCTTCAGCAAGTCTTTGCTATATGATTCACAACACACCAAGTAATTCAGTGGCTTATGCCCATAATGCATCTCATAAAAATACATCATACGACTAATTACTGCTGCCATATGCTCTAGTAGGCTTTTTACATCGTCTACTCTCTCTTCTATACCTTGCCACAAAACACAGTGCCCTTCCACTACAAGCACTAAGCCATAGCTTCTTCCTAATCTATGGAGAACGACACAATCCTCTTTCACGCCATCATATACTTCTTGGGCTATTCGCGCCACCTCACATCCCCATTGCCCTACTTGTCTTCTTGAAAATACACCCTCGTAACTTTGAATCAGTGCACTAGGCATCCCTATAGTATAAATACGCTTGCCCTCCGCGGTGTGCTTGCCACTCCTATAGGTTATTCGATAATTCTCCTGAGCTACCGGTAGCAATTCTTCCTTATGATGCCTTAACATCCTCTCGGCTTCCCATGATTTTGAAACTGGAAGGGTACAACACCACCAGGCCATCTGTCTACTGGCACAGTATATCTCCCATGGTAGCCATTTCCCACCTTGCTCCTTTGTATATTGTTCTATTATCCTCTTAAGTCCTAAAGTATCCTTGCAGTATCCATTTTCTATCACACCTTCATCTAATGCTACTTCCCATTTCTTTATTTTTTTCTTTCCCCATACTTGTTGAATCACAACCCTGTGGTCTTGTATCATAAACATCTTATAAGGAAACATCTAATTCCCCTTTGTCCTCTAAAGGTATCCCAAATTGGCCTTCATAAATGTTCCCAACTGTATCTTCTAATAAAATTTTGATATAAGATTGATTGCCATCTGTCAACAGATTAATGCCTTTTACCCCACTAACGCCAACTTCTTCAAATCCTGAACTTAGCTTATTATTTTGGAACATAACCGTTATCTCCTGTTTGTCACTATTCATAGGCCTTCTCATATCGATAATCCTCTCTATATTCTTTCCTACATGATTTATTTTCTTAAAATCTAGCTTGATATCATAGAGCTGCTTCTCTAGTCCCTTATAAAGATTATAATTCACATTCCCATGCCCCTCATGACACATATAGATGGTTTGATCTAGGTTGGTTGGATTGTTTGTATAGACTTGCATACACACTGTGGTTGCCTCATTGATCTCTTCAAGTATAAACTGCCTAAGCCTCTGGTAGTTTGCTTCCACTTCTCTAGTAGCTACAGTACGCTTCACTATGCCACTACTTACTGTCACAAATCCTAGTAACATACTCAAAAACATACTTCCTATCACCAAAGTAATGACTACTTCTATCAAAGTCATTCCCTTCTGTCCTTTGAACTTATTCACCCTAGTGCCCCTCCCTTTATAAGTTTCTTACAGAAGTATTACCAACTTATGCTACTCTTTAAACACCTATTTCATATTTTACACAAAAAAAATCTTAGGATGTAAATAATACATCCTAAGATTTTTTCTCTCTACGACGTAGGCTTGCTACCTTTTCCGCTGACAATCCAGTTTTCATACCAATAATCTCGTCATCTAACACATCCAACAACGCCCTAGCTATACTTAACTTTTCTTCTTCTCTTCCTTTTTCTCGGCCACGTTCCACGCCTCTTTGCTCCGCCTGTTCTTTCTCTTCATAGAAAGTTCTTGTGATGTTTGCAGTCATCTCATTCACCTCTTCCTTACTTAATTTTGTTTTAAACATCTCTAAGATGGATTCCCTTACTGGTTCTGCAATCGTATG
>JBOGBZ010000159.1:0-3695 GCA_051656485.1 Cellulosilyticaceae bacterium | reverse complement strand
TACCGATGTCGCTGAACCGCATGGCTCTGATAAGAGCTAGTGTGCCACCATCAGAGCGTGCCATGTACCATCTAGGATTCATCAAGTACCATAGCAGATGGAAGGAACTTAAAGACGAAGATTATGACTTAAGCTACCTGAAAGACACAGACCCTTTGAAAGGCTACGTGATGCTAGGAAAGACCCAGCCGATAGAGGATAGAGAAGATATCAGCAAGTTTACCCGTGCAGATAAACTGAGTGATAAGACGTATGAATATGTACAAAAAATCATTCGATTAGCACAAGAGGAAGACATTCGCCTGGTGTTTTACAAAGCACCATCTAATGCCACGAAGCAAGAGAAAGCCTACTTCAATATGGTGAAACGTATGGCAAAAGAAGAACGCATACCGTATATTGATTACAATATGCTTTACGAAGAGATCGGCTTAGATCCAACTTATGATTTTTATGATAAAGGCCATGTAAACTATGTGGGAGCAGAGAAAGTCACCAGACACTTTGCGGCCTACCTTCAAGAAACCTTTAACTTGCCAAATAGAAAAGGTGAAGAAGCGTATGAGTCATGGGATGCTTGTGTAGACTATTATTATAAGACGAGAGAAGAGACACCTATTACACCGGTGGAGAAATAGGAGGCCATGATGGAACATGTGAATTATTTTAATCAGCCTAATCAGTTACTTAATACAGAGGATATCTTAAAGTTGTTAAAAGAAATGGATGAGACATTAGGGAGCCTTTCACAAGTAGTGGAAGTGAATATCTATGGTGGGGCAGTGATGTGCATTGTATATGGCAATAGATGCTCAACACAAGATGTAGACTCTACTTTTAAGGATATAGATATACTGTACCCACTGGTGAAATCAATGGCAGAAAAACATAGCTTGCCAGAAGATTGGTTTAATAATGCGATAGAAGATGTAAAGAGTGTACTTTTAAAAGAAGAACTAGAAGAATTACAAGGCTTTGAAAACTTAGTTGTAAGATTTCCAAGTGCAAGGCAGATGCTAGCAATGAAATTGTATGCAGCTAGACTTTATCCAAAGAGTGACTTAGAAGATGCAGTAACGTTGTGTAAACATTTGCATATTACTACTAAAGAACAAGCAGAAAAAGTGCTGCGAGAATTTATAGATGAAGAAGTCATTGTGCCAAATAAGATAAGTTTTTTAGAAATGGTGGTTAAGGAGGTCGTGAAAGGTGCTTAATCAGATTGTGCATTGCGAGGAAAATATGTTTAATGGCTATCTCAATAATTTACTCCATGGATTGTGGAAATGCCCACAAGAAGTGTATCAAACATTAGTGAATGAGGATGTTACGATAGATTTTCAGAATGCACAACAACTTAAGAACATATGTAGATTGTTTGCGGTGGTACGTTATGTGGCTGTAGCTAGGCATTTCACCATCAAGTATCCAGAGATTTTCTATGATGAAAAACTTTATCTAGAGCCTGCGTATATAGCGGGACCAACCTATGGGAAAAAAAGCGTGAAGATGCTCTTTACAGCACCACAGGCATTTTATGACTACAACGTATTTTACGATACGTACTCGTTGACGACATTGTAAATGAAATTTAATCAAGATGAGGTTTACTTTTTGCAAAAAGATGCTATACTATTAGTATAAATCGTTAGTATATTTCTTTTCACAGAAATAAAAAAAGCCTCGTAGTTGTAGCTACGAGGCTTTTTGTTATCATAGTAGAAAAATATAAGTAAAGGAAAAAACCATGAACACAAGACAACTCAAACTAATTACTACACAAAAATACGATACACATGAAAATACAGATGAGATGACCATAGATGCCATCGTTGCAGAACGCAATGGTAGTACTTATATCACCTTCAAGCAAAAGATTGAAGAACACAATGTAGAAGTGAGTAATATGGTGAAAATCAAGGACAACCGCATTCAAGTGAAGCGTTCGGGCGCTTTGAAGAGTGATCTGACCTTTGATATCGCAAAGCCATGTAATGCAGAATACGAGACGCCTTATGGACTACTTGACCTATGTGTTAATACACAATCTATCGAGTCCTTTATATTACAAGAACATGTCAATGTGAAGATATGTTACGAAATGATAATGCAAGGTAAAAAAATAAGTGATAATATATATATGATAACTAGTACAAAAGAGGAGTGTTAGATATGCAAAAAATTAGAAAAGCCATTATACCAGCGGCAGGTCTTGGGACACGTTTTCTACCAGCTACAAAAGCACAACCAAAGGAGATGCTACCTATCGTAGATAAACCTACGATTCAGTATATCGTGGAAGAAGCAGTGGCATCTGGCATCGAGGACATCATCATCGTTACAGGACGTACGAAGAAAGCAATCGAAGACCACTTTGATAAATCAGTAGAGCTTGAGATGGAACTGGAAAAGAAAGAAAGCACTGAGCTTCTAAAGATTGCGCGTGATGTATCTGAGATTGCGAATATCTACTATGTGCGTCAAAAAGAGCCAAAAGGCCTCGGACACGCCGTGCTTACAGCTAAAAGCTTCATAGGGGATGAGCCTTTCGCTGTACTTCTAGGAGATGACGTCATTTATTCAGAAGATAAGCCGGCCTTAAAGCAGATGATGGATCTTTTCGAAGAATACCAAGGTAGTATACTAGGGGTACAAACTGTAGAACCAGAAAATGTTAACAAATATGGTATTGTGGCAGGAAAGCAAATTGCCGATAGAATGTATACAGTAGAAGATATGGTGGAAAAACCAAAGCGAGAAGAAGCCCCATCCAATGTGGCTGTACTTGGACGCTATATCATCACACCAGCTATTTTTGAATACCTAGAAAAGCAAGAAGCAGGTGCGGGCAATGAGATTCAGCTTACAGATGCCCTTTGCAAGCTTGCTAAAGAAGAAAAGATGTATGCCTATGACTTTATGGGAGAGCGCTACGATGTAGGAAGTAAGATTGGTTTCTTACAAGCAACGGTAGACTTCGCTCTTAGAAGAGAAGACTTAAGAGACGAGTTCATGGCATACCTACAACAAGTTGTAAAAGAGCAAGAGTAAATCTTAAATGAGAGGGGCATGTGCGTGAGGGTAGCAAAAAAACTCATAGCAATACTGCTCGTAGGAACCTTATGGGGGGCAGGGGTAAGTGCAGCCCCTCTTACTGGACCTATGACAGAAGATCAATATAACAAAGAACAAGCAGGACTAATTTATGAAGACCGAGGGATTGTGGTAGAGAACTACCCAGCTCTAGGATACATGGTGTATCGCAATGGGAGTGGTCAAGAAGTGGTGGCGTATTACTACTCAGCAGAAATGGTAGTAGAGAAAGCACCATACTACGAGCAGGAAGATAAGATTGGGTATATTGATGAGCTTTTCCCAAGCTTCAACTTCGATCCTAGAGATACGACCATCGAGCATATATGGCCTGGTGATAATATTTATCTACAAATGGATGATGAAGGTTATATTACATACATAAGTGCATTTAACGATTATGCAGTACGCTACGGAAAAGTCCATACATGGGTGATGGGAGCAGAGGCTTACAGTACATTAGTATTAGAAGATGTGAAAGGTAAGCTCTACCATTACCGCATCCCAGCCAATGTACCTATCTCTAAAGGTGGCAGAGGCTACTCTTTAGGGCAATTAAAAGAAGGGGAGTGGGTACGACTCCTCGTAAGTCAGAAGATACT
>JBOGBZ010000158.1:0-27286 GCA_051656485.1 Cellulosilyticaceae bacterium | reverse complement strand
CTACAAACAAAATGTCATCCATACGATGAAAGCGTTTACCTGCGTAGATATCATGAGGCTATACCGACGTTTATTTAGTGACCATAAGCTTTTTGAGAAGTTAGCAGAAGGGCTAGACCTACCCCACAATATGAAAAGTATGGCAAGCTATACATTAAAGAGCTTAGGAAGTGAATGGATACCATATGAAGATGGTATGGCACTTCTTTATCTTAAACTAAAGATAGAAGGTACCACCCACTTTGGGCAGATACGTCAAGTAGTCATCGATGAAGCGCAGGATTATTATCCACTGCAGTATCATGTATTGGCACGACTTTTTAAAGGTGCTCAGTATACCGTGCTTGGGGACATTGGACAAACCATTGAGAAACAAGAAAAGATGGAGCTATACGACCAGATCATTCAGATTATACAGCCAAAGCATGCCCTTACTTTAAGTCTTAACAAAAGTTACCGTTCTTCCTATGAGATTAATGCCTTCAGCAAAGCCTTAAGAGACGTTGATGATGGTGGTATTGCTTTTGAAAGACATGATGAAGCGCCGAAGCTTATGACTTATGACACCAAGGAACAGATGTATGAAGCAATGGTGAAATGCCTTGAGACTTACGAAAGAGAAGGGTATGAGACCATAGCAATTCTTACAAAGACAGCTAGAGAAGCAAGGGGACTTTACGAAGCTTTACAGCACCTAGTAACACTACGTATGCTTACAGAAGAAGATGTAGTGCTTGAAAAAGGCATCGTGGTCCTCCCAATCTATATGGCCAAGGGACTTGAATTTGATGGGGTACTTGTGGCAGATGTTAATGCTAAAGCGTATCACCATGGATTTGATAAGCAGCTTCTTTATATTGCAAGCACAAGAGCGCTTCATCGATTAAACTTCTTTGCGACTGAAGAGGTGACGCCTCTTTTAAAAATTTAACACACTTAAAGGCCATGGAGAATGTTTCCATGGCCTTTAAGTGTGTTATTAGATTTGGAGTTTTGTCCATTTGCCGCTTGAAAAGCGAATGATATTAATGAGTAGACGAAGTGCTTGGTCAAGAAGCAGTGCGATCCACGCACCAAAAAGACCGAGGCCTAAACCATAGCAGAGTGCAAAAGTAATGATAGGTCGAATGACTAAAATACTAATGAATGAAGTACCTGCTACGAACTTGGTATCCCCAGCGCCTCTTAAAGAACCGGAGATAACCACTTGTGAGATTTGAAGTGGTGTCACGAGTGCAACAATGAACATAATGGTACTACCAAGGGCGATAATATCAGCTTCTGTTGTGAAAAGCCCCACAAGACCATGACGTCCTACTAGATAAATCAACACTAAAATACTAGAAAAGATAAGGCCGATACGCTGAGCTGTCTTGCCATAAATCATGGAAAGGTCAGGGCGTTTGGCGCCTAGATTACGACCTACGAGAGAAGAAGCAGCGATCCCCATACCATCTCCCACACTAAAGGTCATATTGAGGATATTGTTACAAATCTGGTGGGTTGCAAAAGCAACGGTGCCTAAGTTTGCAATCATCTGTGTATAAGCAAGGAAGCCTACACGCATACATAGCTGCTCTACCATGGCACTGCTACTGATCCCAAAGATATTTTTCACAGTAGGAAGGTCTAGCTTCCAACTTTCCCCACGGTGGAACTTCAGTTCGGTTTTAGAACGTAAAATACCAGATAAAGCAATGCCGAAAGCAACTATATTACCGATGACGGTAGCGATGCCGGCACCCACAACGCCTAGTGCAGGGAAGCCTAGATGACCATGAATGAGCAAGAAGTTTAAACATAAATTCACTAAGTTGGCACTGATATTGGTATACATAGCAATACGGGTATTACCAGCACCACGTTGGGCAGCATTGATATTAAGACTTAAAGCATTGAACCACATACCGATGACGATGATACGGAAGTAAGCCGTGGCATCAGGTAAAATATCAGGGCCAGCATTCATAAAGCGTAAGATCGGTTCCGCAAAGATGAAGCCAATACATGCCATAAGGAAAGCAAGTATCCCGACTAGCAAGATGGATTGGCGAAGGGTTTTATTGGCACTGGCAAAATCTTTGGCGCCAAAGCGTCTCGCCACAATGGCCGTTACCCCGACATTAAGAGAAAAGATAATGGCTAGCAAAATAAAAGTAGGTTGCTGGGTAATACCGATGGCTGCAATCGCACCAGCACCTAGACCACCTACCATCATTGTATCAATGGCACTTACAAGGCTTACAAGGATTCTTTCCACAGCTGATGGCCAGGCTAGATTCATTGTGTTTTTGTAAATTTCTTTTGAGGGAGGACATGCTCCCAACATTTGATGCTTCTTTACCATGTTTGAACAGGAAAAGTAGCGGGTTAATCCTAACTCCATATTTAGTCATCTCCAAGTTTTATATTTTAATGAAACAAAAAAGCTGATGTCATTCAATTAAATAGTATACTACAATAAAAAAGTACATACAAATAAAAATATTTACGTGGTACAATAAATAAAAAGAGGGAGGGTGAAGATGAAAAAGAGAATAAAACAATGGATACCAGTAATGAGCTGTATCATCATGTGCTTGATGCTATGTTTGAATGTTTTTGCAGGGGACAAGGGGGTAACTATTCTGTTTACCCATGATATGCATGACCATTTCGTACCACAGCAAGATGCGGTGGATGGACAGATGCGACAAAGTGGAGGGTATAGCAAACTTAAGACACTTATAGATGAGGAACGTGCAAAAGGAAGTGATGTACTGGTCGTTGATGCAGGGGACTTTTCTATGGGGACTGTATTTCAGACCATTTACAATACCCATGCACCAGAACTTCGCTTGATGGGGCAGATGGGTTATGATGTGGTAACTTTAGGAAATCACGAGTTTGATTATAGAAACAAAGGGCTTACAGAGATGCTAGAAGCAGCTGTAGCCAGTGGGGAGCAGGTGCCAACACTTGTGGCATCGAATATGACGGATATACCTACTGATTTGCAAAGCGCCATGACAGACTATGGTGTGAAGCCTTATACCATCGTAGAAAAAGAAGGGTTTAAAATAGGTGTCTTTGGGTTAATGGGCGTTGAAGCTGCTTCCAATGCACCCATGGCAGACGTCACTTTCTTAGATCCTATCGAAGAAGCAAAGCAAATGGTAGAAGCTTTACAAAATGAAAAAGTAGATATGATTGTTTGCTTATCCCATTCAGGAACCAAAGCAAATAAGAAAAAATCAGAAGATGAAAAGCTCGCAAAAGAAGTGCCAGGAATTGATGTCATCATCAGTGGACACACTCATACGACTTTAGAAGAACCGATACAAGTAGGCAATACACTTATTGTATCTTCAGGAGAAAATGGGGAGTATCTCGGAAAACTTCAGCTGAATCAAACGTCGGATAAGAAATGGGCGCTTGCAAAGTATCAGTTGCTAGATGTAGGGGAGAAGGTGGCAGAGGACACAGCGGTCACAGAACGCATACAGTACTTTAGTGAGGAAGTAGAAAAAAACTACTTAAGTAACTTTGGATTTAAATCCAATGAGACAGTAGCCTTCGCAGCCTATGGCTTTGAAGAAAGTAGTAAGATTGGTGCACAACACGGCGAATTAAGACTGGGGAATCTCATTACAGATGCTTATAAGTATGCCATCAAAGAAGCAGAAGGTGACGACTGGATACCAGTGGATGTAGCTATCGTACCGAATGGTGTCATCAGAGGAAGCTTTATACCAGGAAACATTAGTGTAGAAGACGTCTTTCGTGTAAGTTCACTAGGCATAGGTGCAGATGGTGTATCTGGCTATCCGCTGGTATCGGCTTATGTGATAGGGAAGGAACTAAAAAGCATCTGTGAAGTAGATGCTTCCATAGCACCGATTATGTCAGTAGCACAGTTGTATATGTCAGGAATGAACTTTACGTTTAATCCTAATCGTTTAATGTTTAATAAAGTGACAGATGCTTATCTCCTAGATGAGAAGGGGCAACCACAGCCTATAGAAGATGAAAAATTATACCGTATAACAGCAGGGCTGTACTCTGCACAGATGCTTTCTTTAGTAGGGGAGCAGTCTTTCGGGATTTTATCCATCGTACCGAAAGATAAAGATGGTAAGCCGATTGAAGATTTTGAGAAGCACATCATTACAGATAAGGAAACAGGTAGGGAAGTGAAAGAGTGGGTAGCACTTGCAGACTATATGCAGTCTTTTGAGAAAGTAGACGGTGTCTCCCAATTACCAGCCCGCTATGCGGACTTGGAAGGGCGTAAAGTAGTCGATGATGACCATTCGTTCATAGCTATTATGAAAAATCCCAATGGATTTGCATGGATGGTGTACGGCATAGGCGTAGCTATCATTCTCCTTATCGTTGGAATCGTAGTTAGCATTGTAAAGAAGAAGCGAAAAAAATAAGAATGTGTATAAAGTAGGCACTAGACTTGGCATACTACCCTTAAAAGAAAGGGGAGACAGTATGGAGGAACTAGTGCCTTTATGTATTTATTTTTTCTGCTATAGCTTTTTAGGTTGGGTGCTGGAGACTGCCTATGCATCTTTTAAACAGCAACGATGGGTTCGTAGGAGAGGGACGTATACACAGTACTTTTTGCCACTTTATGGTGGCTGTGCAGTGGTTATTGTCTACTGCTTTGGGCGTATAGAAAGTATCATAGGTGCAGCACTTGCAAGTGCCATAGCCGTTACAGTACTGGAGTATATGGTCGGATGGTTTTTAGACAAGAAATACCATACAAGGCTATGGGATTACCGTAGTCATAAGCTACACATCAAGGGGTATGTATGCCTAGATTTTACTTGTATATGGTGTGTACTTTCTTGTGTTGTTGCCTTATTTATCCATCCAGTATTAGCGGTAGTTGTGTACAAGCTGACTTTTATTCAGCAACTTTTTACATTAACGATGCTCATACTTTGTTATGGTGTGGATGTTTTAGTCACAAAACGCGCTTGTCCGCTGTATTTGTAGGTATGAACATATGTTTGCTCTCATATATATAAAACAACCTTCGTGCATTAAAGGAGTTAGAGATGCCAAACACCAATCAATTACTGGATGTACAGTATGCAGGTGCTAAAGAACTTTATATTTCAGATACCGAAAAGAAAAAATGTTATTTTTATAAACTCAGTATGCCGGTGGATACCGCGCCAAGCATTAGTCATCATATATTGTTACTGGATGTATCGGGGAGCATGTATGGTGTGATGGATCAATTGAAAGTAAAGGTAGCAGAAACTTTGAGGGCCTTAAAGACAAAGCCAAATCAATACGTTTCAGTCATTTTGTATTCAGGACATGAAGAGTGCTATCGACTGATTAATGCTGTACGATGTGATACCCTTTCCTATAAGATGGCGAAAGTCTATGAAGTGCTAGAAGAAGAACTGTACACAAGAAGCATTACGGTGATTTCAGAGCCATTAGAAAAGGCAGTAGAGATCGTTCAAGGCTTAGGGGATGTATGTGATAAGCATCATATCGCACTTTTTACAGATGGGTATCTGGTCCCTTCCAAGTGGTCATATGAAGAAGAGGAAAGCAAGTGCTTTGAGGTGGCTAAGTATTGTGAGAAGCATGGCATTCATTTTAATACCATTGGGTTTGGAAGGTACTATGACAGGGATTTTCTAAGGCGCTTAGTAGCGTTAGCGAAGACGGGCGTCTTTATGCATATGGATGCTATGAAAGATTATTACAAAAACATGGTACAACTGGTGGATGAAGTCAAGGAAAAATACATAATAGATATACCAATCCATAACGAAGACTACTTTCTATTTGAGACACATATGAGGCATCAAGTGATGCAAGATAGCATCTCTTTACAAAAAGAAGGAGAAAATATAATCGTTACTTTTGATGCCCCTTTGGCTACAGACAGTGACATCAAAGCAACGGAAAATGAAGTGGTGGCAGATGAGGTGGTGGATGAACTATACTACCAGCTAGCATTTTATCATCTGATGCGAGAAGATTTAGAAAGTGCAGAGTTTGCTTTAGCACAGACTGGAGATGTAGCAGCCTACGAAAAAGTAAGGAATGCTTATACTTTCGAAGAGAAGGGGCGTAGCTTAGAAGTCCTTGACCAATTGCTCCATAATCCTCATCAGCGTTATGAAAAAGGAAGGGAAGAGCTACAAGTAACATTGCCAGAGGAAGAACCTTTATGCCTTCTTGAAGTGCTGGGGATGATTCTAGAAAACAAAGATGCGAAGCTTCTTTGGAAGTATGATTACCCTTATAAGCGTATAGGGATGAAGAGGAAAGAAGTACCTAATGGGTACCGTTTTATACGACCTGAATTGGGCTATGGAGAAGTCATCGACTTATCCATAGGAAGAAAGAAATTAAATATAGGTGTTAAAGTGAAGATAGAAGGTATGGTAGAAGAATTAGAGACAGGACTTAAGGTTGGTGCGAGTGTTTATCGGGATTATAACTTAGTTATTGATGGCAATGTAAACACCAATGAACTCTGGTGTGAACTCCCCAAAGAAATCGTACGGTGCCTACGTAAAGAAAAACTTATCAAAAAGACGATGAAGCTAAGAGACCGACGAGTGTATACCCTTAATCTCACCAAGCTTAAAGCCACCAATAAACGGATGCTAAAAAGCATGGGCTTAGAAGAAGTAGCAGAAAGTCTTTATGCTATGCAGCACCTTGAATGTAAGGAATGGGCGTTAAAGAAGCTACGTACCGAACTGCAAGCAAATACAGTAACTACCGAGGGAGAAGACCAAGAACAATTAGGGTTTCTACAAGAAACCCAACGCATCAAAGAACGATTCCGTCTAGATGCTACACATACGTATAAGCCAGAAAAAGTAGAAGAAGACTTATCAAAACCCTATGAAATCTATAAAGCCCAAGTGATAGAATGGAAAATCGAACGCTTCCCATCCAAAAAATATCAAGAAGAAGCACTTGTAGCCTATAGAGACTTCCTCATAGGTGACCATGAAGCAGATAAGCAGTGGCTTGAAGAAACCTTCAAAGAAGTGGTACAGGAGAAAAGGCAGAAACAACAAAAAGTGCAGCTGGTACGCCTAGCTTGTGGTCTTATAGGCAGGCCGTTATGTCTATGGGATGGCGTCAAAGAAAAAGAAAAGACAGAGACTGATAAAGTGCTAGGTGTTAACGCAGTGGTTGGCGGTACTGTACAGATTGCTACTAAAAAAATAGGAGAGATTCAATTCCGTCAAGATAGCTACCAGATACTGACCAAGTGTCAATAAACAGCACAAAGCAAAAGCTAGTACAGAGTGTGCTAGCTTTTTTTGAATGGGACTTTACTAACGTGAAATATAGGTTAAAATAAAGATAAAGTAGTGGTAGAGGAGGGAAGAAATGTCGAAGACGCTTTTATACAAAGCATACCCTATCGTTGAAGAGATGGATAAGAGACACAGAGGTATACTAGGAGAATATTTTTATTATCAGACCATAGAGGCGGGTGAACGTTTGCACGGAGGCCAATGCCCAGGACTTATATTTGTCCTTAAAGGAAGCATCAAGATTGAACGTATCAATCAAGAAGGGGGGCAGACGGCACTTTATACCATCCATGAGGGCGAACTATGCCATGAAAGCCTAAGTTGTTACTTACAGTGTAAACCACTAGATATCGTAGGTTATGCCACAGTAGATACGCAGATTGCGATTCTACCACATAAATGGGTAGGTGAGTATTTGCTAAGTGATGTGATGTTTATGCAAGAACTTTATAAGAAACTGTATCGCTATTTCAGACAGATTATAGGTGATAAAGAAGCCATCATCCATGACTCGGTGGAAGAAAGACTCCTTAAATATTTAGAGAGTAAGCAAACACCTATCTTATACATGACTCATCAAGAGATAGCGGTAGATATTGGTACTTCTAGAGAAGTAGTAAGTCGTAAACTTAAGAAGTTAGAAGAGGAAGGCTATGTGAGCCTAAGTCGTGGTAAAATAAAAATAGAAAAATAAAGTAAATTTTGATATAATACAATCACATTGACCATAGTCAAATCAAGAAGGTACATCAGAAGGAGAACGCATGTTTAATATTTATGACCAACAACTACATACATTACAGGGATTACTCGAAGCATATTGCAAAGGGGAGGATGAAGTAGCGACTAAAAAAGTGCTGAAAGACTACCTGAATGAACAAGACATGGCATTCGTAAAACTTGTACAAGTTATTATTTATGTCGGTAAGACAAAGCAGCAAGTGGATGTGCAGACGAAGCAAAAACTTTATGATGAAGTCATGAGCAGTTTTAATCAACTCAAAGGCTGGCGTCCACAAGAGATAGAAGTCAATAATATGATTTTTAAAGTACCATTAGATGAGCAATTCAAAAAAGGCATGGATTTATTCGACACATTACAATAAAAGGGGGACATTTTGTGAAGGGGACAGTTGTAGCCACATGGTTAAGAACTTGTAGAAAATTACATGGTGATCAAATAGTAGATGAAGCAATGAAAAGTGTAAAGTGGGAGAAGGATCGTTTGTTTTCGCCTATAGAGACAGTAGATGATGGGGTGATTTTTAAAGTTATAGGAGAAATAGCAGCTAAAAGGCATATGACCACAGCAGCGTTATGGCGTGCAATAGGAGAGGATAATATCGTTACATTCCACGAGCATTTCCCATCCTTTTTCAAAGTCAAAAACTTATTTGGCTTTTTAAATATTTTGTTTGATATTCATGTGGTTATGACGAAAAAGTTCCAAGGTGCGAAGCCACCACTTGTAAGTATCGAACCTATCAATGAAACACAGGCCGTTTTTACATATAAATCTAAGCGCAATATGTATGATTATTGCTTAGGACTCTTGCAAGGGGCAGCAAAATTCTACAATGAGAAGGTAAGTATCACAGAATTAGAACGCAAAGAAGGTTTTCTTAAACTACAGATTACATTTGAAAAGCCTATCGTCCTTCGCAAGAAGTATGTATGGAATCAAATCTTATCATTAGGATTTATAAAAAGTATGCCAATGAAAAATGCACTTGTTACCTTTGGGGCAAGTACGCTTGTAAGCATACCTTTCATGGGCAGGGAGTGGTACATGGCATTGGTGATAGGTGTGGTAACAACTGCCATAAGTACTTTAAGTCTACATATACTTGTAAAACCAGAGAAACAAATAAAGCAAGTGATGGATGAGATCATCCAAGGAGAGTTTGGACCGAGCGGTCAGATTTATACAAAAGATAACTATGAGGTGATGTATCAGACCTTAAGTACGTACAAGAAGACATTAAAAGCTGACTTTATTGGCTTTAAAGGGATTACAGATGAGATGGATACTTTTGCAGAAAAACTTCATCATACTACAAGTCAAATGCAGTTTACTTCAAATGATATTTCAGAAGTTGTCGAACAAGTAGCGGCTGGTGCAGTATCGCAAGCAGAAAATACAGAGCATGCTACCTATGTCTTAGACGATAATATGCGTGTATTAAAAGAAATTGTAAAAGGTGAGGAACAAAATAAAGATGAGCTTGAACTTGCCGTTAAGCAAATCAACAATAGCTATGAAGCAGTAAAGAGTACCACAGACCATATCTTTGAAACCCTTAGTGCATTTGAAGCCATCAAAGAAAAAAGCCGTTACCTTGAAAATAAAGTAAAAAGTATCACAGACATCATTGCTATTGTATCCGCTATTGCGGAACAGACAAACTTACTTGCTCTTAATGCATCTATAGAAGCAGCACGAGCAGGCGAGCAAGGTCGTGGTTTCGCAGTCGTTGCAGAAGCAGTACGAAAGCTGGCAGAGCAATCAAAAGAAGCCGTAGAGCAGATCAATCATAATCTAGTGGAGTTTATCCAAGAAACAAAGGAACTTACCAACGGTATTCAGAGCCAATACCAAATGCTAGAAGCACAGACCAAAGGTTTAGAAGAAGTAAAGCAAGTAAGCTTTGAGGCGAACCACTCCATCCAAAGTGTAGCAGCATCGATGATTGAAACCATCAATCATCTCTCAAACCAATCAGAATCAGTGGGGCATGCTTTTGATACAGTACAAGGATTGGCTGCAATAGCAGAAGAAAACTCAGCTTCTTCAGAAGAAGTAAGTGCAAGTGTTACCCAATATATGAAGCAAATTCAAGAATTAATGGGGAATATCCAGCATTTTAGAGGCATTACAGAAGGCTTTAAAGACAATTTAGATAAATATCAGCTTTAAAAAGAAGAGTAAAAATTTCTTAGGGAAATTTTTACTCTTCTTTTTGTGGAACGATAGCGAAAATTGAAATATTAGCATATAGTAATGTACAACTACTTTTATGAAGGGGGAGGAGTAAGGTGAAGATAACGACGAAACTATTTGCCATACTCGGGATAGCACAAATTGTCATAACCATAATCCTCATTATTAATTACACCTTTTACAACGGGGCAGTAAAAGGTGCAGAAACAATCTACCAAGAAAGCTATAAGCCTACGGTAATCATGAATGATCTAATGACACACTCTCAAGAAAATCAGACGAACCTAGCACTTTTATTACTGGAATTTGATAAGCCTGAACAAATCCAAAGTTATACTAAGCTTATAGAAGAAACAGCAGTCACAATTGATGGGTGTATCAAAGCGTATACAGCACTTCCACTGGACACGTATCAACAAGATCAGCTAAAAACCATTGAGATGGAGATTCAAAGTTTTAGAACCAATAGGCAAAGTATTATAACAGCTATCCAAAGAGGGGATATAACATCTGCTAGAACCACTTACGAGCAAGTACGTATCGATAATAGCCAAATTGTAGAAAGTATTGAGAGCCTGCAGCAATATAGCTTGCAAAATGCAGATAGTGTGTATGAATCTAATAAAAAAGATCATCAAGTAGCAACGAGTATAGTAGTAGGTCTAGATGTAGGAAGTATGATTGGACTCACCACACTTATGTATTTTCTAACCAAAAGTATTAAAAAGCCATTACAACTCTTAAATGAAGAAGTAACGGAGCTTAGTGAAAAAGGTGGCGACTTAACAAAAGCTATAGGAATCCAAAGTAATGATGAAATAGGTATACTAGGTAAGGCAATGAATCAGTTTATAGGTAACCTTAAAAAAATCATCCAAAGTATCAAAAAGGAAAGTAAGGATGCAATGCTAAGTGTGGAACAGACGATGGTAAGTATCGAAGAATTAAAGGTGGATATAGAAGATATCTCTGCAACCACAGAACAATTATCAGCAGGGATGCAGCAAACGGCTGCTTCAGCAGAAGAAATGTACAGTACCTGTGAAAAACTTAAAAAATCGTTGGATAACATCATGAAGCAAGTAAGCGTAGGTCTTGAAAATGTAGATGGCATTACAAAGCGGGCGACAAAACTTAGTCAGAAAGCGTTAGATGAGAAAGATAAAAGTTATAGTATGTACCAAAACAATAAAAAGAATGTGGAAGAGAGCGTAGAAGGTTCCAGAGAAGTAGAAAGCATCCAGATGCTTGTCACAACCATCCTAAGAATCGCAGACCAGACCCACTTATTAGCACTTAATGCCACCATAGAAGCAGCTAGAGCAGGGGATGCAGGAAAAGGATTCAGTGTAGTAGCTAATGAAATTCAGAAATTAGCTGAAGAATCAAGAAAAGCTGCGGAAGAAATACAGACTATTTCCAAGCACGTTATTCAATCAGTTGGAAGATTAGTAGATGCTACGAGGGACACACAAAATTATATAGCCAATAAAGTGACAGGCGATTATGATGAGTTTGTAAATGTAGGACGCCAGTACAATCAAGATGCAGTCAGTGTATCTATTCTAGTGGAGAACTTTAAAAAAGAAGCTAATGGCATAGCAGAGATTACCGAACAATTAATGGAATCTATACATCAAGTCACATTAGCTTCAGAAGAAGGGGCAAAAGGAACGACAAGTATTGCTCTAAAAACCACAAGCGTCGTTGAAAAAGCTATCGTTGTTGCAGAAAATACAGATGATGGCAAAGAAAGATTAGAAGAACTTCAAAAAACAGTCGATCAATTTTATGTATAAGACTAACTTTAAGGTGCAGTAATGGCGAGAGATAACTGTAAAATCTCAGTAATAGCAGAGGGATCGCCAACTGTATTGTAGAAAAGAATCATTTTGCTAATAATAGGGCTATATACAAGGGATTGGATAGGAAGGATCTTAGATAAATAAGGTCTTAGTATATCCATTCCTTTTTTATTGTCCATAGCACTGTACATTGTGACCAATGCATCGAGTATTTTTGCAGTATTTAAGGTGTGGCCACATGCAAGAGAAAGCTCTAGCGATTGTAAGTAGTAAGATTCACCTTGTGCAAAATCATCCATAGAACAGTAAAGTTCACCTAGGTCACAATAAATTTCAACGATGTACGCCTGCGACTCCGTGCTTTCATAATAAGGAAGAAGATGCTCTAAGGTAGGGAGCATAGCTAGCAGTTCAGTGGTTCGGGAAGAACGAAGGTAGAGCGATGAAGTACCTAAAAGGACAAGCAGGTAGTACTCTGTTGATAAATCAAAGGATGCTACGATTGTTTTATATGTTTCAAGGCATGCATCAAAATTCTCAGAAAGTAAAAGACACTTGCTTTTCAAGAGTAATAAGTTAAGGTGAAACCTTGGATGTTCGCTTAAAAAAGTCGGAGATTTTTTTAGGAGCTGAGCAATCTCTCTAAGTGCCACATCATAAGACGTAAGCATAGAGTGAGCAAGTGCACTGTTAATCTTGATGCTATAAAAATCTTCGAGAGACATATTAGGCATGTAAATAAAAGATAAGTTAGCAAAGTGTAAAGCATCCACAAACTTACCGATAGGCGTACAGCTAGACATGAGCTTCTTTATTATAGGAATCATATGTGGGTCATTAAAAACAAGAGGTCTTGATTCTAAAGCAACCACATATTGCATAAAAGCATCATAATAATGGCATTTGGAATGATAGTAATCGCCTAAATGCTCATGAAGCACGAGTTTTTCTTCTTTCATATTTAATTGGGTAAGGAGTGACAAAATGGAAGAAGACTCAGCGAGTATTTCGGGGGTAACATTCTCAAGAGAGGTGAGTTTGTTGGTTATAAAATCTAAGTAAATAAGACGTACGGATTCGGGTGTGAAGTGGGAGGGTAAAGGGGCGAACTGAATAGTGTTTAGCATAAAATACCTCCATCGGACAAAATAACACTTTAATTATACGATAAAATAAAAATAAGTCAAATAAACTGAAAAAACTTTACAAAAAACAAAGCAGCGCATATGTATATAGAAAGGAGCAGCGAAAGGAGAGGCGTATGCCATGGGAGAACTTACTTTATTAGCAATTACTCTAAGGTTAGGATTAGCAGTTGTTTTTGGAGGTATCATTGGTATGAATAGAGGAAAGAAAAAGATGCCAGCAGGCTTTAGAACTCATATATTGGTATGCATGGGGGCTGCCCTTACGATGATTACGAATCAATATATTTGCCAACTCGATGCTGATGTGGACTTATCAAGAATGGGGGCACAAGTTATCAGTGGGATTGGTTTTCTTGGTGCTGGTACCATTATCGTAACAGGAAGAAATAAAGTGAAAGGCCTTACGACGGCAGCTTCTTTATGGGTATCAGGGTGCATGGGGCTAGCTATTGGCATAGGTCTTTATGGTGCAGCTGTTATAGCTTGTATCTACATGCTATTTGTCATGGTAGTCTTACAAAAAATAGATGAGTGGATGGTACAGCGATCAAGAAATATGACCCTTTATATAGAATTTAGAACCATTGAAAATGTGAGGGAATTTTTAAGTGAAGTCAATGAGCAAGGGATTATCGTACAGGACTTGGATATAGGACATATTCATGAAATGAACAACGATGAAGTGAGTGCAGTGATGACTATACGCATTCCAAAGCGTGTATCTCATATAGAAGTTATTCACCAGTTAAGTCAGTACAAAGGGATAAGATATCTGCAAGAAATGTAGTTTTTAGGAGAAAAGTAAGCCCATTCCAAAGGGCAAAACATATACTAATTAAGAAAGGAGGGCGTATATGAGTTATAGAAAACTATTTGAAGGGACCCTGTCGAAAGTACACGTAGATGGTGGAAAAAAAATCTCTCCTATTCTTTTAGATAGTGGAGCTACGACGCCAGCGTTTACAGTGATTAAAGAAGAAATGAAGGAATGGCTTCAATATTACGGTCCCATAGGAAGAGGTACAGGGCAAAAAGGGGATTGGAGTTCAGATGCTTATGAAGTAAGTAAAGTGAAGCTCCTCACATTTCTAGGAGTAAATAAAAATCCTAATTACCAAGTTGTTTATACAAAAAATACAACAGAAGCACTGAATGTGCTGGCAGCTACACTTTTAAAGAACAAAGAGGAGAAAGTGTTGGCGACCCGTATGGAACATCATGCAAACGACTTGCCGTGGAGGCGATATGGAACAGTGGTGTATACGGAGGTAGATGAGTGGGGGAGAATCAGTATAAGTGACATACGACGACTGCTAGAGATCCACAATGGTAGCATTAAGTATATAACCATCACAGGTGCATCTAATGTAACGGGATACATCAATCCCATTCATGAGATTGCAAAGATAGCTCACAGCTATGGTGCTAAAATCATCGTAGACGCAGCCCAACTTATAGCTCACCGTGCTATTAACGTATTAGGAAACAGTGCTGAGGAGAAGCTTGATTTTCTAGTTTTTTCGGGGCATAAAATGTATGCACCTTTTGGGAGTGGTGCCATAGTTGGGGATTTTTCAGGAATAGGTGGTATCAAACCTTTCGTATGGGGAGGAGGAACCGTTCAAGAGGTAGGTGATCATGACTATAGATTAGAGACATTACCCTATGTTCTAGAAGGAGGTACCCAAAACTTAATAGGCGTTAAAAGTATTGAGACCGCATGTGACATGCTAACGAAAATAGGGTTTGATGCTATTGTGGCCCATGAAAAGAGACTTAAGAACTACCTTGTCCAAGAGCTGAGGCAGAGAGCCTATGTAATCTTATATGGAGACACCGAATCTATAGACGACCGACTAGGGATTGTATCGTTTAATATAAAAGGCCAAACGTATATAGATGCAGCGACAGTCATGGCGGAAAGATTTGGCATTGCTACAAGATGCGGTAAATTTTGTGCCCATCCTTACGTGGATAGGCTTCTACAACTTAAGAAAAGTCCGCAGGTGGATGTACCTAGTTACTATGGAGAGAATGGGATGATAAGAGTAAGTTTGGGATTGTACAATACAGAAGAGGATATCGAAAGATTTCTTAGTGTCATAGATTATTTATATGGTCAGAAATAAAATAAGCCACCAAGTTCTTGAATAGAGGAAGACTTGGTGGCTTATTTTGAATATATATTTATTTTCTAATTAAAATATAAATATACATATTAAAACATAAATGTGGTATGATTAAGAAAAAGGTAGGAGGGATACATATGCTTGTAAAAAATATTATGATACCTTTAGAAAAATTAAGTACTGTATCAACGCAAAATACAGTAGAAGAGACCATCAAATTTATAGATGACAATAAGTTGTTATCATTACCAGTAGTAGATGATGGTAAGTTTGTAGGGATTATATCAAAAAAATATATCTTTGAAGAATATTTCAATGTAGATATGGATAAGGCAGCATTTAACCAACTTAAAATTGAAGCGTTCATGAAAACCAAGCTTGAAAGTGTAAATGAAAGAGACTTGGTAGAATTACCAGCACGTATATTAAGTGAGAATAACCTACAGTTTATTCCTGTTGTAGATGAGAAAAATAAATTCGCAGGCATCGTAACCCATAAAGCTATTTTTAAGACATTCACAAAAATTCTTGGTTTTGGCCATACACGTCTTGAGATTGTGACAAGAGATGCAAAAGGAAGACTTGCACACCTTACAGAAATTATCTCTAAGCAGGATACAAACATCATTAGTATTGCGGAAATTGATGTGGAACTGATGAATCTTAGAGAAATCATCTTAAGAGTAGAAACAAAGAATACAAATAAATTAGTGCAAGCACTTAATGAAGGTGGCTTTAGAGTTACCCGTGTAAACGAACAAGTGATGTAGTGAAAGGGCTCTTGGGAGTCCTTTTTTGATGTGAACAATTTGAAAATCAAATAAATCGACATTCAAATTGTTTGACTATCAAACTATGTTGTGCTATACTTCCACTAAAAGCAGGATACGGAGGGAAGTAAATGACTATTAAATTAATTACAGATTCAGCATCAGATTTACCAATCACATATGTACAAGCAAATGATATAGATGTAGCTTCATTAGAGGTGAATATTAAAGGTGAGTTCCATAGAGATGACTTAGGGCAGACATTAACGTATGATACATTCTATAGTCTATTACGTGAAGGGGAGATGACTTCCACATCACAAGTGAATGTACATACTTTTGAAGAAATGTTTGAAAGCTATGTAAAAGAAGAAAGACCGATCATCTTTATTGGTTTAGCAAGTGTACTTAGTGGTACAGTCACAAGTGCGAGAATGGCAAGAGTAAATATACTTGAGCGTTATCCAGAAGCGGATATCACAATTATTGACTCGAAGAGTGCTTCATTAGGAGAAGGTGCACTTGTGTATTATGCATGTGAGATGATTAAAGCTGGTAAAGGAAAAGAAGAAATCGTAGAGTGGGTAGAAGCACATTGCTCAAAAGTCATTCATGCCATTACAGTAGATGACTTAGGGTTCTTAAAAAGAGGTGGACGTATATCAGGCGTAAGCTCAGTAGTAGGGACACTTCTTAATATCAAGCCAAGTGTTTACCTAGATAACAAAGGTAAGGTACTACCAGGGATTAAATTAAAAGGAACAAAGCAAGCAAATAAATACATTGTAAAAGAAGTCCTTGAAAAAGGTACTGATCTAGAAAACCAAACACTTTTCATCTGTCATGGGGATGTTCTTGAACGTGCAGAAACGGTCAAAGAGATGATTCTTGAACAAGTAAAAGTCAAAGATATTATCATTAATCATGCGGGTGCGGTTATAGGAACCCATGTAGGACCAGGAACCATAGGTGTGATGTTCTTAGGAAATGAAAGATAAAGAGAAAATCCTTTTGTCTAGTAAATAGACAAAAGGATTTTTTTTTATAAACTGAATTTATCAGACGAATGAATAATGATGAAAAGTAAATACCAAAAAATGAAGGATAGCCAGCAAAAATTAGAGAAAGATAGCCTCCAAAACCCTATAAAAAGAAAATAAAGAGGTAAAATTTGCCTGATAATGAAAAGGAAAATGAATAGATATAGAAAAAGTAGAAGAAGTAATAAATGCTATAAAAGCTTGTAAAATAAGGGGTTTAATCAGTGTTTGAAGGGAGTAGGTAGAAGAGGAAATATAAGTCTTAATGTATAAAAGAGATAAAAAAAGAGGTTTTTGCAAAAAGAGGGTTTGCAAATTGCAAAAAAGTATGCTAGTATGTATACATAAAACAGTTTACATAAACGAAAGACATAATGTGTGGACGATATGCGACCCAAAAAAAACTTTAGAATAGAGACAGGAGGCGACACAAATGAAGAAAAAAGATAAACAAAACAAAACTTCATTTATTGAACGTGTAGGAAAGAAAATACCGGATACAGTAGTTATCTTCATGAGCTTATTTGCAATCACAATGGTAGCAACATTATTTATGGGTGGGATGGAATTCTCAACAACAGGAGCAGACGGTACACCGGTTGTTTACCAAATTAAAAATATGTTTGAGGCAGAAAATATCAGATGGATTCTTGATAATGCCTTACTTAAAAACTGGTTATCATACGGTGGAGGGGTACTTGGTACAATCTTAATCGTTATGTTAGGTGTAGGTATCGCAGAAGAGTCAGGTCTTCTTTCAGTACTTATCAAAAAAGTTGGTCTTAAAGTATCAGATAAATTCTTACCAGTAGTACTTGTATTCTTAGGGATTATGAGTAGTATTGCAACAGACGCAGGTTACATCATTCTGATTCCACTTGCAGGTATGCTTTACTTAGGACTTAAGAAAAACCCACTTATTGGTATGGCAGCAGCTTTCGCTGGGGTATCAGCAGGTTTCAGTGCCAACCTTTTCCCAGGAACACCAATCGACGTTATCATTGGTAATAATGCGAAAGTATTCGCTGAAAGTCAAGGTATTCCATTCTTAACAGCAGCAGGTGAAGCGATCAACCCACCAACAATGCATTACTGGTTCGTAGTGGTATCAACATTCGTACTTACAATCGTAGGCGGTATCGTAACAACAAAAATTGTTAAGCCAAGACTTGAAAAAGACACATACGTTATTCCAGAAGATATGAACATGGCAGAGTTTACAGTTAAGCCAGAAGAGAACAAAGCACTTAAATGGGCTGGTCTTGGTTTAATCGTTGGCGCAGCAATCGTTGCACTTCTTGGATTTGGTCCACTTAAGCCATTCGTAAATGAATCAGGCGCAACAGTAAAACCTTTAATGGATAACATTATCTTAGTCATCACATTCTTATTCTTCATGCCAGGTTTCTTCTACGGTAAGAAGATGGGAATCTACAATAATTCATCAGATATGGTAAAAGCAATGGCGAAGCAAATGAGTGGTATGGGATACGTACTTGTACTTACATTCTTCTCATACAACTTCTTAGCATTACTTTCACAATCAAACATCGGAACTTACATTACATTCTTAGGAGCAGAAGGACTTCAATCATTAGGTCTTGCAGAATATCCAATCTTACTTCTTATTGGATTTATCCTAACAACAGCAGTTATCAACTTATTCGTAGGTGGTTTAACATCAAAATGGATGTTACTTGGACCAATCTTCGTACCAATGTTATTCCAAGTAAATAATCAGATGACACCAGAGATGGTAGCAGCAGCATTCCGTGTAGCTGACTCATCAACAAACATCATCACACCACTTATGTCATATGCAGGTATCATCCTTGTATTTATGAAAAAATACAAGCCAGAATACACAATCGCAGATATGATCAGACTGATGTTCCCATACTCTGTATCATTCTTAATCGTATGGACAGCATTACTTATCGGATTCTTCACATTAGGTATTCCATTAGGATTCTAAATGTAACTAATAAAAAAGAACATCTTCCTCGGAGGATGTTCTTTTTTATTGGGCTTAGGTTGGGGTATTGATACGTGTGGAAAGGTAGCTTTTATCGATGGTAATGACGCTATGGAAGTTAGGATACTGGGTATGGATAAGTGTATCAATTTCTACTGCTAGAGCTTTTCCAGACAGTTCAAAACTTGCAGGTACAGTTACGTCAAAAATAAGATTCGTATGTGTGACACCTTGAACTGCACGGAAGTCGTGAATAGAAAGAGAAGAATCGATGGAAGTCACGATGGTTTCTACAGTTCGCTTGAGTTCTAAGGTGATCATATCATTAGTGATGATAGGATCTAAGTGAATGACTAAGTGGATACCTAAATCAAGCATAAAATCACGTTCGATATTATCAATAAGGTCATGACTTACCATGATATCTTCATTGGCGTCCACTTCCACATGGACTGAAGCAAAGCAACGATTAGGGCCATAGTTGTGAACCACTAAATCATGGGTACCTAAGACGTTGGCATAGCTGTGAACCTTTTCTTCGATAGAGGCTACTAGCTCTTCGGACGGTGCTTCGCCAAGAAGTGGGCTTACCGTATCTTTGATAATGTTGTAACCAGAGTAAAGAATAAAAAGAGCCACTACAATACCGATATAGCCATCTAAGTTGAGTCCAGTAAAATGAGAGATAGCGATGGCAATCAGTACACCAGAGGTGGTAAATACATCATTAAGGCTATCTGCAGCAGTTGCTTTTAGGCTAGAAGAATTGATGGTATGGCCTAGTCTGCGATTAAAAAATGACATCCATAATTTAATGAGGATAGATAAAGCAAGTATAAAAAAGGTAGCGAAGTTAGTTGTGATAGCCTGTGGATGAAGGATTTTATCGAAAGAAGACCCGATAAGTTGCAGACCCAAAAATAAAATAAGGAAGGCAATAATCAGAGCAGATATGTATTCGATACGAGCATGCCCAAAAGGATGATCTTCATCGGCAGGTTTACCAGAAAGCTTAAAACCAACTAAGGTGATAATGGAAGAACCGGCATCGGATAAGTTGTTAATGGCATCGGCAATAATAGAAACACTGCTTGCTAAAAAACCAACTGTAAGCTTTGCTATAAAAAGAAAAACATTACAGACAATCCCCACTAAGCCGCCTAAGAAACCATATTGATTACGTACGGTAGCGTTGGTGGTATCGTTTGGGTTTTTAATAAAACATTTGATAAGAAAATTTGTCATTATAGGTGACCTCACTTAATAAGTATAGATATATTATACTCTAGTTTAGCACTTTCATGCACTGTATGTAAATTCCAAACACAAAGAAAGAAAAATCTGCTATAATAGATTAATGATACGATGAAATTTATGCAAGTAAATAGTCAAAAATATAATAAGAGCACATATATTAGAAGTATAAATATTGCAATAGAGGGGGAAACGGAATGGAAGGCCATTCGAGTGATAGGTGGTTTAAGCCACTTTGTAAATTGTTTCAAAAACGTAAAGAGGAAGTATCAAAAGAAGCTATCATAGAGCTTATAACCATAGGCAATGAAAATGGAGTCATTAATGAGACTGCAAAAGAGATGCTTTATGGCGTTTTTGAATTTAATGACAAAGTGGCAAGTGAAGTGATGACATCACGCGTAGAGGTGTTGTGCTTGGATATCGACCAGAGTAATCAAGCTTTTGTAGACTGCGTTTTAGCAAATAATTTTTCTAGAATACCTGTGTATGAAGGTGATATGCATACCATTATAGGAATTTTAAATGCAAAAGATTTACTAGCGGAGGTATATAGAGTAGGATTGGAAACAGTCGATATACGTACTATCCTAAAAAAACCTTACTTTGTGCCAGAAACAAAGAAGATTCAGAGGCTTTTCAAGGAATTACAATACAGCAAGAACCATATGGCAGTCTTGCTCGATGAATATGGCGATTTTGCAGGTGTTGTAACAGTAGAAGACTTAGTAGAAGAAATCGTTGGCGATATGGTGGATGAAAATGAAGATTTAGTAGAGGACATCATACCTATAGGAGATGGCTCTTATATGGTGGATGGGCTTACTCATATAGATGATGTGAATAAGTACTTGCACTTAGATATTCAGTGTGAGCATTTTGATACAATCGGAGGGTTTGTGGTGAATTTGATAGGAAGTATCCCTAATAGCACGCAGCAAATTAGTGTAAGCTATGGAGATCTTGTATTCGAGGTTAAAAAAGTAAAAGCAAATCGCGTGGAGAAATTACGCATCCTTTTGCCTGAATACATGGCGGTTTAAGAGAAGAGCTAGGCTCTTCTTTTTTTTGTGCGAGAATGAAAAAGTATAATTTTATCACAAATGATGGCATACTAAACTATAAAAAAAATACTTGAAAGGAATGAGGATATGGCTTTTTATAGTGAGATAGCCCCTTTTTATGATGATCTATTTCCGGTAGGAGATACACAACTGGATTTTTTGAAAAAGCATATAGGAAAAGCGCCGAAGCAGATTCTAGATATTGCATGTGGTAATGGAGGTTATGCAGTAGCCTTGGCAAAGGAGGGGCATCTGGTAACAGCATTAGATAGTGATGAAGCAATGCTTGTCAGTGCACAGGAGAAAGCAGCGTTAGAAGACGTAGAGCTTGCTACCGTACAGTGTGCCATGGATACAATTGACGCACATATTACAGGGAAGTTTGATGTGGCTATGTGCATTGGTAACTCCTTGGTGCATTTGGATCATAAGGAACGTATACTGGAGTTCTTAAGACAACTTAAAGGGTGCCTGCTACCAGAGGGCAAGGCGATCCTGCAAATCATTAACTACAACAAAGTCCTTTATCATGGAATGAATGAACTGCCAGAGATACGTAAAGAAGAGATAGAAGACTTAATTCAAGAAGTAGGATTCACCATCCAGAAGGTATACGGTGGGTATGATGGTTCGGCCTATGATGAAGCAACCAGCATGCATTATATAGTAGTTCTCCTTTTCAAAGAAGCAAGATGTATGCTATAATGGAGGGGTTGAAAAAAATCTTAATACATTGAAATAAAAGGATGATTAAAAAATATGATTACAGTATCAAATGTCAGCCTCCAGTACGGAGGAACCAAACTTTTTAAAGATGTAGACTTGAAATTTACACCAGGGAACTGTTACGGTCTTATTGGTGCCAATGGTGCGGGAAAATCTACATTCTTAAGAATCTTATCTGGTGAGATCGATTCATCAAGTGGTGAAATCTCAATCCCATCTAAGATGCGTATGTCTGTACTTAAACAGAACCATTACCAATACGATGAGTGTGAAGTTCTTCAAACAGTTATCAGAGGTAATGCCCGCCTTTATCAAATTATGTTAGAAAAAGAAGCACTTTATGCTAAAGAAGACTTCACAGATGAAGATGGCGTTAAAGCATCTGAATTAGAAGGTGAATTCGCAGAGATGAACGGATGGGAAGCAGAATCAGAAGCATCTCAACTTCTTCAAGGTCTAGGAATCGGCACAGATTTACATTACTCACTTATGAAAGACCTTCAAGGTGGAGAGAAAGTTAAAGTTCTCCTTGCACAAGCACTATTTGGTCAGCCAGACATCTTACTTCTCGATGAGCCTACTAACCATTTAGATATCCAATCAATCAACTGGTTAGAAGACTTCTTACTTGACTTCCCAGGTACAGTTATCGTTGTATCACATGATAGACATTTCTTAAATACAGTATGTACACATATCGTAGATATCGACTTCGGTAAGATTAGAATGTACGTAGGTAACTACGACTTCTGGTACGAGTCAAGCCAAATGATGCAAAGCTTAATGAAAGCACAAAACAAAAAAGCAGAAGAGAAAATCAAAGAACTTCAAACATTCATCCAACGTTTCTCTGCGAACAAATCAAAGTCAAAACAAGCGACATCACGTCGTAAATTACTTGATAAAATCTCACTTGATGAAATGCCAGCTTCATCACGTCGTTACCCATTCGTACAATTCAATCAAGATCGTGAAGTAGGAAACGAAATCCTCTTTGTAGATGGCATCTCTAAAACAGTAGATGGTGTAAAACTTCTTGATAATATCACATTCCGTGTAGGTAAAGATGAGAAGATTGCTGTTGTAGGTGAAAACGAATTAGCTATTTCGACGTTATTCAAGATTTTAGCGGGAGAAATGGAGCCAGATGCAGGGGAAATCAAATGGGGTGTTACAACATCAACATCATACTTCCCTAAAGATAATACAGAGTTCTTCGAAGGCTCTGACTTAGACCTTATCAACTGGTTACGTCAGTACTCAGATGAAAAATCAGAAAGCTACCTTCGTGGATTCCTTGGTCGTATGCTCTTTGCAGGTGAAGATGCACTTAAATCAGCAAAAGTACTTTCAGGGGGAGAAAAGGTTAGATGTATGTTATCTCGTATGATGCTTGCAGGTTCAAATGTACTTCTTCTTGATCAACCTACAAACCACCTTGACCTTGAATCTATTACAGCGGTAAACAACGGCCTTATGTCATTCAAAGGTAATGTACTCTTTGCATCACATGACCATCAGTTCATCCAAACCATTGCAAACCGTATCATTGAAATCAAAGAAGACGGTATGGTAGATAAACTTGGAACATATGATGAATACCTTGAAGGTAAAGGGATTAAAGGCTAAGAAAGTCGAAACTTGAAGAAAAATCAAAAAAATAAGACTTTTTCAGTAAAAAGTGTATACAAATTGACACGAATCGCGTATAATAAAGTAAGAATATGAGATAAACATTTAGTGAATATACGCATATGAGCATGGGACTTCTCCAAATATAGAGAGATACTTAATATTAAAATCTTATAGAGAAAAAAATATAAGTCAGGATTGAATCATTTTAAATATTATAATGAGAAGCATGCAAAATAGACTTCATTTAACAATACCCCGTTAAATGAAGTCTATTTTTTGTAGAAAAGAGCGTGACTTACCCTGTATAAGGCGTGCCTGAAGTTATATAATGATAAGAGAAAATGTAGTTAGGAACAAGGAGGAATAAAAGATATGAACATGCAGAAATTTACAAAGAAATCCCTTGAAGCTTTGAGTGATGCACAAAGCGTAGCTATTAGTCATCAAAATATGCAAGTTGATCAGGAGCATATTTTCTATGCCCTATTGGATCAAGAAGATGGGATGATACCAAGCATCCTCAAAAAAATGAATCGTGATGTAGAAGCAGTCAAACGAAGCGTTCTACAAAGCATCAACAAAAAATCTAAAGTTTCAGGTCCAGGGCGTGAAGCGGACAAAATCTATATATCAAGTGATACAGACCGTATGCTTGTACGTAGTGAAAAAATAGCAGATAAGATGAAAGACGACTATATCTCAGTAGAGCACATCATGCTTGCACTTATCGAAGAAGCTAACGGAGAGATAGGCAATATATTACGTGCTTATGATATCCAGAAAAAAGCCTTTGCAGATATCGTGAAGCAAGTAAGAGGAAGTAGTCGTGTGACCAGTGATACACCAGAAGGCACTTATGATGTACTGACCAAGTATGGCTATGATTTAGTGGCACGTGCAAGAGAAGGAAAACTTGACCCTGTCATTGGCCGTGACAATGAAATTCGTAATGTGATTCGTATTCTTTCACGTAAGACAAAGAATAACCCAGTGCTGATAGGTGAACCAGGTGTTGGTAAGACAGCTATTGCAGAAGGGCTTGCACAGCGTATCCTCAATGGGGATGTGCCGGAGAACCTTAAAGAAAAGACCATATTCTCACTGGATATGGGAGCACTCATTGCAGGTGCGAAATTTAGAGGTGAGTTTGAAGAGCGCTTAAAGGCTGTACTGGAAGAAGTAAAGGAAAGTGAAGGACGTATCATTCTCTTTATTGACGAGATTCATAATATCGTAGGTGCAGGTAAGACAGAAGGTTCTATGGATGCGGGGAATCTTCTGAAGCCAATGCTTGCGAGAGGTGAACTGCACTGTATCGGTGCCACAACCCTTAATGAGCACCGTCAATACATCGAAAAAGATGCAGCGCTTGAGAGACGTTTCCAGCCAGTTGTAGTAAGTGAACCAACAGTAGAAGATACGATTGCCATACTACGTGGCTTAAAAGAACGTTACGAGATTTATCATGGGGTACAAATTCAGGACAATGCACTACTTGCTGCAGCCACCCTGTCCAATCGTTATATCTCAGACCGTTTCTTACCAGATAAAGCCATAGACCTTGTGGATGAAGCGTGTGCGATGCTTCGTACAGAGATTGATTCCATGTCGACAGAATTAGATGAAGTTGCACGTAAAGTGATGCAATTAGAGATTGCAGAGACAGCACTTAAAAAAGAAGATGATGCCATCTCTAAAGAAAATCTTAAAGAAACCAGAAAGCAATTGGCAGATCTTAAAGATAAATTCAATACCATGCGTGCCAAATGGGAGCATGAAAAGTCTCTGATTACCAGTGTGCGTAATTTAAAAGAAGAGATAGAGAAAGTAACTGCTGAAATGCAGCAAGCAGAAAGAGCGTACGATCTGAATAAAGTAGCGGAATGCCGCTATGGCAAGATACCAGCTCTTGAAAAAGAACTTCACGAAGCAGAAGAAAAAGCACGTGCTCTAGGCGAAGGTTCACTACTTAGAGATAAAGTGAATGAAGAAGAGATTGCAAAGATTATCTCTAGATGGACCCATATACCTGTCACCAAGCTTATGGAAGGTGAACGTCACAAATTATTGCGCCTTGATGAAATCATCCACAAGCGCGTGATTGGTCAGGAAGAAGCGGTATCAAAGGTATGTGATGCCATTATTCGTGCAAGAGCAGGGATTAAAGACCCACGACGTCCTATCGGTTCGTTCTTATTCTTAGGGCCTACAGGGGTTGGGAAGACAGAACTTGCGAAATCTTTAGCTGAGTCACTCTTTGATGATGAGAATAGTTTGATTCGTATCGACATGAGTGAATACATGGAGAAGCATGCGGTGGCGAGACTCATCGGAGCACCTCCAGGCTATATCGGATACGAAGAAGGTGGGCAACTTACAGAAGCAGTACGCCGTAAACCTTATGCAGTTATTCTTTTTGATGAAGTAGAGAAGGCACATCCAGATGTCTTTAATGTATTGCTACAAGTCTTGGATGATGGGCGCATTACAGATTCTAAAGGACGTACAGTAGACTTTAAAAATACGATTATTATTCTTACATCTAATATTGGTTCAGATCTTATATTAGATGGTATAGATGCGGAAGGGAACTTGACGGAAGGTGTAGAAGAAGGTGTGAATGATAGACTTAAGATGCACTTCAGACCAGAGTTCTTGAATCGTCTGGATGATATCGTCATTTATACACCGCTTAATCAAGGTCAAATTGTACAAATCGTAGATTTACTGGCACAGGATTTAAATAAACGTCTAGTCGATAAGCAGTTAAGTGTACGACTTACTGATCGTGCGAAAGTATACATTGCAGAGCAAGGCTTTGATCCTATATTTGGTGCGAGACCGCTGAAACGTTTCCTACAACGTAAAGTAGAAACCCTTATCGGACGTATGCTTATAGCTAATGAAGTAGAGCCTTTTTCTACTTTTGTGGTAGACTATGATGGCAAGGAACTTATCATAACAATTGAACACTAACAAAAAGAAGAGGTGATCGGTCACCTCTTCTTTTTATGGAGTTTATAGTTTGCTAAGAAATTTTTTGTTGTGAAATGAAATAAGTAAATTATTCTGCTGAAGGAATTTCGTAACGAAGTTGACCTTCACGGATAAGACGAGAAGCAACTTTAGTTGCGCCACCACCATACCAGATAGGATCGTTTTGATCTTCAGTGAAACCTGTTAAGTATGGGTTGTAGATTTTTTGAGGAATGTATTTTGTTACTAATGGCATGAATGCAGACATGTCGTTGATAAGAGCAGCAAAGTACTCTGTAAGCTCAACTTTACGAGCGTCATCTGTTGTAGTAAGCATTTCTTCTAAGATAGCACCTGTATCTACTTGTGTACCGTCTTCGGTAGTGATGATAACGTTGTTAACACCAGCTTTTTTCTCTGCAAGTGTTGTGAAACCTAAGTCAGCAGCACCATCGATGAAGAATGAACGGTAGATTTCCCATGGCTCACCGTAGTTAGGAGAACCTGGACGCATAGAGA
>JBOGBZ010000157.1:0-7843 GCA_051656485.1 Cellulosilyticaceae bacterium | reverse complement strand
CCTTCCATAAACTCTATATCGTGAAAAATACCAATCATGGTCGTTCCTTCTTTTTTAAGCTGCTCGATGAGTTCTTTTACACGTTGCTTTGACTGATGGTCAAGACTTGCTGTAGGCTCATCCAGTAAGAGTAACCTCGGGCGTTTTACCATTGCTCTGGCAATATTTAATCTGAGCTTTTCACCACCCGAAAAGTTATTTGGATAGCTATCCCATAAAGCTTCTTGTAGTTCGAAGTGACGCAGCATTTTTTCTGCTTCAGCTTCTGCATGCAGTCTATCATGTCCCATTTCTAATACAGCTTGCTCTACTACTTGTCGTGCAGTCATACGTGGCATGACATTGAGAAATTGTGATACATAACCAATCTCATATTTTCTTAGATAAAGCATCTGCCTTTCTGTCGCCCGCGCTAAGTCTAACCGCCCAAACTTTTTAGAGTCATACCAAATCTCACCTGTCTCTGGGATATATGTACGGTATAAACACTTTAAAATCGTCGATTTACCGCTACCACTCTTCCCTGTAATGCCTACAAAGGCACCTTCCCCTAAAGTAATATGGATGTCTTGAGATGCTTTGATATGCTTTCCTAAACTGTGGATTGTAAACGACTTTGATAAATCCTTAATTTCTAATAAACACCCCATACCTACACCTCTTTTCCATCTCTATAATCAAAGTGAGATACCACATGCCCATCTACCATTGTATAGCGAATCACAGGCAGTGCTTGTGCATGTTTTTCAATGATAAGTAAATCCGCCTTTTTTCCTACCTCTATGGAACCTAATACATGATCTAAGTGAACCGCTCGTGCAGGATTAATCGTCACGAGATTAAACATCTGACCTAAGTCCATGCCATATACTTTATGCATCTTGAAGACCGCATGTAGCATAGCCGGTGGGTAGTAATCACTACATAATACATCAATAGCATCTGCTTGTATTGCTTCTGCTGCTGATAGATTACCTGAATGAGAACCGCCTAGCAAAATATTGGGTGCTCCAGCAACGGTGTACATACCACTCTCTTTGGCATACTGAGCTGTTTCTAAGGTGATAGGAAATTCACTAATGGTAGCCCCAAAACTTTTGACAAGCCCTACCTTCTCGCAGGTATCATCATCATGTGACGCCACGCTTATACCATATGCCTTCGCTAAGTTTGTCATCTCACGAATCATCTCTAGCGACATTTTTTCTTTTTGTTGATTCGCATCAATGACCTCATTCACACCCTCATCCGTAATCTCTACGTAGCCTTTTAAGGCCTCACGGTATAATGCCAAATCTCTATACTGTCCTTGTCCCGGTGTATGGTCCATAAATGACAGAAGCTGTACTTTGCCTTCTTCTAGATATGTTCTAAGATAATCCATCTCATCTAAATTATCGATTTCAAATCGTGCATGAAACTTATGGCGCATCAAGTGCTTTTTCTCTGACATCTGGTGAATAGCATCTAGCAGCCTTCTTACATTCTGCACTTCTCGTATAGGCTTATGCCCAAACTCATCTTTTTTATAAAAAGACAAAGAATGAAAGATGGTGGTAATGCCCTCCCCCACTAAGTTACGTTCTGCTTCTCGTAAGCTCATCTCAAAAGGCATCATACTTGTAGGCCTTGGTGATGCGATGGTTTCTATATAATCTGAGTGTATATCTACAAAGCCTGGTGCGATGTACCCACCTTCTGCATCAATACACAGCATCTCTTCTTTTAGTTGATAAGTGCCACTAGGTTCCACACCTTTTATGATGTCATCTTCTACCAGTACTTCATACCCTTCTAAAATCCCTTTTTCTGTTACTACTTTACCATTCGTTATCAAATACATACCTTACCTCCTAGAGTAATGAGTAGACTAACTGCTGTGTATACGGATGCTGCGGGTCCTCTAAAATCTGGTCTGTCAATCCTTCTTCGATGACTTCTCCATTAAGCATCACCATCGTTCGGTCTGCTAACATACGAATCACCCCTAAATCATGGGATACCACTATCATACTGATGCCTAATTCCCTTTGAATGCGCTTAATGAGATCCAGTACATTGGCTTGCACTGATAAGTCAAGCCCCGTCGTAATCTCATCTAGTAGTAAAATCGGGGGGTTATTCGAAAGTGCCTTTGCGATTTGCACACGTTGCTGCATACCTCCTGAGAAGTGCTTAGGCGCTTCCTTCATACGAAACAAAGGAATGTTTACATGGTCTAGAAGTTCCTCTCCTCTTGCCATCATATCTCCCACGTTTCGTTCACCTGCTGCAATTAATTTCTCCGCGATGTTAGCGATAGACGAAAAATCCATCTTCAAGCCATAAATAGGATTTTGATAGACTTTACCTAATATATAATTTTTAATATAGCGTTGTTGCTGAGAAGATTCCCCGAAAATATTCGCTCGTCCTTCCTTGTACTGCACAACATACGCTTCACCACTACTTACTTCCTTATCAAAGTACAGACATTGCATCATGGTGGATTTACCACTACCGCTTTCTCCTACTACCCCTAGTATCTCACCACCATACACATCAAAAGAAATGTCCCGACAGGCATAGACTGTACCACATTGTGGGCAGTAGTTTTTCTCCAACTGATTTTCCCCTACTGTTTGGCAATAACTGCATCCTTCACCAAATTGCTTTTTCAAATGACGTACGGAAAGCACTGGTTGTTCAAAATCACTCATCTTCATTCCCTCACTTTACTCATTCATTTCATTAAGTTGCTCTAAGCAATAACTTGTATCGTTACATTGATAGTAGACTTCTCCCGTTTGTTCATCTACAAGTTCATCTAAGAAAGTCTGTGTCGCACCACATAAGTGGCACTTCTTACCCTTGAAGACTTCCTTCTCGAAAGGATAGTCATCAAATGCCATGGACACAATCTTCGTATAAGGTGGGACTGCATAGATTTTCTTTTCTCTACCTGCCCCTAGAAGGATGAGTGCCTCACTTTGATGAAGTTTTGGGTTATCGTATCTAGGGATAGGACTTGGAGCCATAACATAACGATCCTCTACTACTACTGGATGGTCTGCTCCTGTGGCCATATTCCCAAACTTCACGATTTGTTCAAATAGCATAAGCCATGCGCCACTGTATTCATTCTCTGCATGCAACCTCTTGGTTACGTATTCACTAGGCTCCACTTCTCTTAGTGGTTCTGGTGTAGGCACTTGTAATACAAGGACCTGCCCTTCTTGTAACGGCACTTCTGGAATGCGGTGTCTTGACTGAATAAGTGTAGCTTCCCTTGTGGCATCTGTAATTTCTACGCCCGTTGTCTTGACGATGAGTTTCTTGATATTTACGGCATTGATGGACTCATCAGACCCTTGGTCTATCACCTTCAGCACATCATCTTTCCCCACTAAAGATAAGGTAAGTTGAAGTCCTCCCGTTCCCCATCCTCGTCCTATTGGCATCTCTCTTGATGCAAAAGGCACCTGATAACCTGGTATGGCTACAGCCTTCAAAGTAGCTCGGCGAATTTCTCTTTTAGAGCCTTCATCAAAAAAAGCAAAATTATAACTGATTTGCATGGTGTTTTTCTCCTTCCTTCTCCCCTATCTTCTGGGTCTTACGTACTGTATCTAACTTGGATTGGAAGGTGACATAGTGTGGTAACTTCAGGTGCGAAATAAACCCTGAGGATTCTACCGAGTCGATGTCTAATAAGACGAATTCTTCATCTTGTACAGGATTTCTTTTATCCCCTAACTCAAGACAATGGTCCAATATACTCATGGCAATGGCCTTCGTTTCATTTTGACCGTAGCAAATCCCATACCCCATATCTAGCACCATCTCTTTTTGTCCACTTTCACTTTCTTGTGTCCTCGGAATCAGAGACTCTACTTCTGTCACTTCTATTTGTCCTATGTAGTAATCTTCCTCTGGCACCCCATTCTCTAGTGGATCTCCTACGTATAACGCCAATTCGCCAATGCGTAGTTCCCCTACTGTTGGATGTGAATCCCCATATGCTCGTAAAGCTGCATAACCTAATGACGTCATGGCACCTGTCTGCCCTCTCGTAAGCATTTGCAAGCGCACACTACGGGTGGTAGGAAACTCTAAATTCCCCTTGGTGATATCTATCGGCTCTTCATCACTGTCCATACACATTGGAATGATGCCTTCCTTACGCAACTGTGTCGTTACTTTCGGTAAATGCCCGATACCTTGCTGCTTTTCTTGACCTTCTTTGTTTCCATGTTTCTGATGAAATGTCTGAAGCCATATCTCTACGTCTTTTGCTTTTTCATCTAGCAAATCAAAATTTAAGAGACGATGGGTATAATCATAGGCCGCACCCAGTATTTGACCACCTAAGATGTCCTTGAAGCTTGCAGAGATTCTTCGCAGGCTATGCATTTTTTCTGTATCTGCTATTTGTGTATAGTGTTTACGTGGGAGTGTGGAACGATAAGAACGTAATAGAAAAACCGCTTCTTCCATACTTCCCTCTGCTTGTTTAATGGCTAGTGCTGCCAATTCTTTAGAATACAGACTACTTTCAGACATGACTTGATCAATAAGCCCTCTCATACCATTTTGTATAGCTTGCACTTCTAGTGCCGTACCACCTTTTAGACGCTCGTATTCGAGGCGTTCGATAGATGCTTCTATGGCAGCCGTACCACCTTTAACTGCTACATATCCCATGATTTGTCTCCCCCTCTCCTTACCTGAGTCGTTCTTGGTAAGCTTCCTACATGACCTACTGCATCTACAAAAATCATATCAATCCCTAAAGGGTATTCACTATTCTTCTGAGCACGTAACGCTAGCCAGCCAGTCTGCTGTCCTAATTTTATAAAGCTTTGCTCTTTAATACCTGGTCCTTCTAGTATTAGTTCTTCTTTGCCACTCACTTCAGATACTTCCATGATGAACGTCGCTGACTTTTGTGGGTCGATTAAATCCCCTTTCTTAGCCGCTGCCATCGCCTCTATGAGCATCGTTTCCGTAGCATCTTGAAGTACAAAGACATAGTCTGCTTTATCTACAGATGTGGCTTTTGCATATGTCATATTGGTGATAAAATGGCTTACTTGCTCATCTTGTGATACGACATAAAAGGATACTTCTGCATCTAAAAGCATCAACATCATCACTAACGTTCCTTTAAATGTGGGTGCCTCTAATTGTAAAGATTCCCCTTCTATCTGCACCGTTTCAATGTGTCCGGGTCTTGCTAATGTTTCTAATACCTTACGATATGCCTGCTGTATAGCATGAACTCTTTCTAATTCCATCTCTTATCCTATCCTTTTCTTTATTAGGGTCTTTGCCCTTACACACTCATAGTATCGAACTGAACTTTTGTAGCCAGAAGCGCTGCTTCTTTTTCTAAGCGAGCACTTTCTATCTGAGCTTCCTCTTGTAACAAAAGTGGTTCCCATCCTTGTGTCTCTTTAAGTTGCCCCTTATACGCAGCATCAATGATTGCGAGCTGCCTTGCAAGTTCTGGTTTAGTGCCTTGTACAATCCCTAGTCCAATGTGCCCATTGATTTCTACTTTCGCTTCTGTGACAAATACTTCTCCAAGATAAAAGAGGCTTCTTTTTGCATTTTCTCTTGCCTTTACCATGACAAGCCCCGGATTGGGCGCTTCTACTATGTGAACTTGATACTGCTTTTCGATTTGCTCTCCTAAGACTGCTGGCAATGCTGGTGTACCCTCTATCAAAATTTTCGTTCTACGATTACGGTTCATCTTTTCCCTCCTTGATTGCGTCTTTGCATCCATTTATTCATCCCCTCATACGTTAGCCGTACCATCAGATTGATGATTAAGATAATGATACTCATGGCGGCAGCTGGTGCCACATCCCCTGCATCTTGCATATTTACAATGGCTACTGCAGCAATCTTAATCGTCGGTGCATATAAGAATACTACTGCCGATACAGTAATCATGGCATTGACAAAATAATACACAGCCATTTCTACTAATGCTGGCATACACATAGGTAATGTCACTTGTCTAAGTGTCTTATAAAAAGGAATGCCCATGGCATCCGATACGGTCTCAAACTCTTTATCCAGCCTCTTTAGCGCAGTCATTGCCGTTGTAAATGGGACTGAAAAAAAGTGAATCGTATTGGCCAATACCAAAATCCATAGTGTTCCATAAATCCCACTCAAAGGATTGATCACCCCATATGAGGTCAACGGTATGTGAAATACTTTTGTATTAAAAAACAAGATAAAACTTAAGCCAATGACAGTCCCTGGTACAGCTAGTGGTGTAATAGCTAAAAAATAAATAACTTTACGTATACGCTCAAATCCTTTGGTTTTCTCGATAAAATACGCTGTCATAAAAGTAATGACTGTGCCTAACCCTGCTGTAAGACCTGCTATACAAAGTGAATTCTTAAAAGCTTGCAAGCCATCCCCTGATGCCACTTTTGTAAAATCATAATGTTCTAAAGTAAAGCTTAAATTATAAGGCCAAAGCTTTATAAGCGATGCATACAGCGATACCATGAAGAACCCTATGAGAACCACTGCGATCGCACTACAAAATACCGTAGCCACCCGATCTGACAATGGATGTTTTTTGATACCATAAGGAATCGCCCTCGAACTCATCGTTGCACTTTGTTTTCTACTTGTCACTCTTTCGACAAAAAAAGAAACAATCGCTGGAAATAAGAGAATGATGCCCACCACTGCACCTCTATTGAAATTTTGCTGACCTATCACCTGCTTATACACATCTGTTGCCAGTACATTGTAGTTGCCTCCCACAACGGAAGGGGCACCAAAGTCTGTAAAGCTATAAGTAAAGCAAATAAAAAGTGCACTGATTAATCCATACTTCACACTAGGAAGGGTAATAGTAAACATCTTCCGTAAAGGTGAAGTCCCCATGGTTTCTGCTGCTTCATAAAGCCTATTATCTGCTGCCGAAAAAGCTACCATCAGAATCGTCGTTGCCACTGGAAAGCAGTAAATACTCTCCGCTATGATGATTCCTACTGGCCCATACAAAGGAATGCCTAGTCCCATGGCTGTAAAGATACCTTTATTGCCAAAGAGATAGATAAGCGATATCCCTAGTAGCATTGTCGGTGCAAAAAGAGGCAGCATGCCCACATACCTAAAGAAATGCTTCCATGGTACATTTTTTCTTGATAACACATAAGCAAAAGCAAAGGCTAATGTGACAGAAAAGCACGTGGATACTGTAGCAATAAAAAAGGTATTGGTAATGGAACGGAGTTGATGGGGGCTACTTAGATAACTGATAAAATGCTGTAGTCCTACAAAGGTACCATCACTTGCTTGGAACGCCTTTAAGAACAACGTCCCTAGAGGCAGTATGAGACAGACCATCAAAAAAGCAGCTATGCCATAGATAGCACTCCCTCGTATCAGATCTTCTAAAGTCACTGTCGTCGCCCACTTCTTTAGGCTGCTCTTTACTTTCTTTATTTTCTTCTCTTCCATGTCCTCTCTCCTATTCCTTATCAAAATGAAGCATATGCTCCTGTGGAATAGTCAGATATATATTATCCCCTTCCCGCAATTGCATCTCCGCAAATTGTGTGACTTGTAAATCAATCAGTAACTTTACGTTGTCTTCTACAAGTTGTGTCCTCGCTGCAATTCTGTAGTAAGATCCTCTAAACTCTATTTGCTCTACCTTTGCATGTATAGATTCTTTGGTCCATATATGACTTATCCGTATTTTTTCAGGCCTTATGGCTAAAACATCTTTCTGTATAGGAAGCTTTAATAGTTTCTTCTCACGCTGTATAAAATTAATGGTGCCAATAAAGTCAGCCACAAATAAACTCCGTGGTTGTTCATA
>JBOGBZ010000156.1:0-13484 GCA_051656485.1 Cellulosilyticaceae bacterium | reverse complement strand
CTTATTTGTTGAGCACGTTAATACCGAGGATGTCATTGCAAAAGAAACACTAAGAAGTCAACTTGTTCAATGGATTGATTCACAGGCTATATTTATCAAAGCATTGTTTAAAGATTTACAGTGGGAAAGTTGAGTTATTTATTTAAAGAACTTCTTTTTGTAGTAGCCATCTACTTGGTAAAGTGCCCCTACTGGGTTGTGGCAAAGCACACGATCTTTTACAGCAAATACTGTCATTGGTGCTTCTGCATGCTTCATAAATAAAGTATCATGCCCTACACATAAACCAACAAGAATGTTTAAGTCTGTCTTTGCTTCATTAAGCACAAGCGCTTGACCTATTGGGTTACACATAATGTCGTTTTTCACATAAGTTTCTTTCTCTTCTTGTGGTATACCAAGGAATCCCTTAAGTACAGCACCATTCTTACATACTACTGATACAACCTCTAATCCATGATGCTCTAGCACACGAATGAAGTTCTTCGTTTCTTCGTGTAAGCCAGTGCAGAAAGCGATACCGATACGTTGGTAATTGCACTTCTTCGCAAAATGGATGATCTCCTCTACACGTGTCCAATTACAGTTACCCTCAGCTTCTACTAAAGCAGACTGCACTGCAATCGTCAAATCATCACCTGTGTGAAGTTCTTTTGCTTTTTGTTGTAATGCTTCATTATTGCTTGGGCATACATTCCCAGGCATTTTCGCTGGATTTTTTTCTAAACATCCTTTAAGTTGACATTTTCCACAAATACTCATCGTTGTATCCTTCCTTACTATCCTAGTTTATGATTAAATAATACCTAAATAATTGATGCCATTATAAACACTAATGAGGATAATTGCAATAACCATCCCTATGTATATTTTATCTACACCCTTAAGTGAAAGCTTCTTTGAAATCATTGGTCCTACTGTTCCACCTACAAGTCCACCTGCAATCATCATAAAGAATACTGCCCACTCAAAGTTTGGTATTTGACTATTCACAATCGTACTAATCACACTTGTACCTTGTGAGAAGAAGATGATGTAGATTGAGTTTAAAGCCGCTGTCTTTGTATCCATTGCAAAGAATAAGTAAAGGATCATTAAGTTGATTGGTCCACCACCTATACCTAGGAATGATGAAAGACAACCAAGTAAGAAACCAATAATCAGTGAAACAACCTTACCTTCTACCTTAAATGGCTTAATCTTCGCCTTATTTATTGTGAAAATTAATACCCCTACTGTAACGATTGCTAATACAAATGACTGAATGGCCCCTGCCATATCTGGGTTTCCACTCATTGTCTTTACTGTATCATAGATTGCTTTACCTAAAAGCCCACCAACTGCAGCTCCTAGCGCTAAGCAGGTACCCACTACTTTATCAACTTTAACCTCAGAATTTCTATTGCGGTATAAAGTCATTGTTGTCATAGAAAGCACTGTACATCCTGATAAAAAACTAATGGTTGATGCATTTAATGTTCCTATGGCATCTAATACTGGCTTGATAATAACGCCCCCACCAATACCACTAATAGCCCCTAGTACTGATGCAATTAAACAAATTAAGAAATAAATAATACTCATTTCTAGCCTCCTTATACATATGCTGTCTTCATTCTATCCTTAATCAAAACACAGGTCAACATAAAACGTTAATTTTTTATCAATATAAAGCATTTTTGTAAACTTGCACCAAAAAAAGCTTTACATTTTCTATTTGCAAAGCTTTTTCTTTATATTTCAACTATTCATTTGTTTTTTACTTTGTAATCACTAAAGTTTCTGTATTACCTGCTACCATTTGTTCTACCAGCTTTGTCACCAACTGCTTAAATGTATCGCCTTCTGGTAGTCCTTCGATCATCTGCTCGAACTCTTCAGGACTTTTGGCAGTCATAAGTGCTGCCTCTAAAGCATCATCCACTTCTTGATCTTCCTCATTCATCGTATTTTCTTCATTTGCTTCATCAAAAGTAACGCCTGCCATTGCACCGTCTGCTACCGTCACCTCTAAGAATGTTCTATAACCTTTCTCATCGGCTTCATCATACTCGATGCGATATGTACCATCTACTAACTTCATGTCTTCCTCATTCTTCTCTTCTTCTGAGCCAGTAGCCTCTGGATTTGTCTCACTACCTACTGTACTTTCTGCTGCTGTACTTTCTTCTGGTGCAGCCGTCTCTCCTGAACTACATCCTACAAAAACACTTACCGCTAATGTCGCCACACCTAATAATGTGATTAATTTTCTATTTTTCATTTTCATTACCTCCAATTAAATCAATCCTTTTAAAATATCTGTCATCAGTTGACATGCCTTATTCTAAGTATTTTTATTGAAGACCTTATAAAGAATTTCCTAACAAATTTCTACGGAAATCTTACTAAAAATGAAATAAAAAATGAATACCTTCGCCGCCAAGGTGTTTACATAAAAGCTATGGTATGTTATAGTGTGTATACTGCATAATTGTATACAATAATACATTCGAACAATATAGAAAGGACGTGAACTCATGACATTTAACTTTAATATTTATGAGACAATGGCCCTTGTTTCACTGGTCCTCTACTTAGGAAAATACCTTCGCAACAAGGTTTCACCATTATCTAAATATTGCATTCCTCCTTCAGTCGTAGGCGGCTTTGTATTTGCTTTACTTACACTTTTATTTAATATGACAGGTATCATTACACTTCATTTAGATACAACGCTTCAAGACCTGTTTATGACTGCATTCTTTACAAGCATTGGCTTTACGGCTAGTCTCAAAGTTCTTAAACGTGGTGGCGTAAAAGTCGTCATCTTCTTAGGTCTTGCTACAACGCTTGTAACTTTACAAAATATCATAGGTGTTTCACTAGCTTCTGCCTTTAAGCTACCACCGCTTCTAGGTCTTGCTACAGGTTCTATTCCTATGGTAGGTGGCCATGGTACTTCTGGTTCCTTCGGACCAATCCTTGAAAATATGGGCATCACAGGTGCCACCACTGTTTCAGTAGCCTCTGCTACATTTGGACTCATCATGGGAAGTATCATCGGTGGTTTCGTAGCCAGAAGCCTGATCCTACGCCACAAACTTCACACTGTACATGCCGAAGCTGTTACATCTCCTGAAGATCCTATAGGTGATTTTAACGAGGAAAACCATAATATCCTCTCTTTCAAGCGTCTAAGTTCTGCAGCTTGTATCCTCTTTATCTCTATGGGCCTTGGCTCTGTGGTCTCTGACTTTATTCAAGCCAGTGGACTTACCTTCCCATCTTATATCGGAGCGATGCTCGTAGCAGCTGTGATACGTAACATCTACGACTTTAGACAAAAAGAACTGGTAGAAAAAGAGATTGATACCCTTGGTGGCTTAAGCCTTTCTTTCTTCCTTACGATGGCACTTATGAACCTCAAACTTTGGCAACTCTTTGACTTAGCACTTCCTCTTATGGTGATGCTCATTGCTCAAGTCTTATTAGTCGGTAGCTTTGCTTACTTCATCACTTACCGTGTGATGGGTAAAAACTACGAAGGTGCCGTATTTGCATCAGCAATCTGTGGCTTCGGTATGGGGGCTACACCAAATGCTATCGCAAATATGGATGAACTGACGAACCGTTACGGCTTCGTTCCTACGCCTTACTTTGTCGTACCTATCATAGGCTGCCTCTTTATTGACTTCATCAATTCAGGCATCATTACCCTCTTTATCAATCTTATAGGCTAAAAGAAAGACCCTACAACCATGCGGTTGTAGGATCTTTCTGCCTTGCTGTATTAATAGTAGCCATTTTCACAAAGTACTTCAAAGCAGCTATTCACTTCTTCATCATCGAAAAGCTCTCCGTATTTTCGATCGATAATGGTCGCCTCCATGCTATACTTCAAAAGACCTGCTACTTGAAGTTTATCAAAGTCATCAGATACTCTACCTTTGCGTAGTATCTCCTTCGCAGTCTTCACACCACCAAATTTCTCGATAGTCTGTAAGAAACGTATGCCGCGATACCCTGCACACTCCTTCGCTGCTAATTCAGATTTCTTGATAAGTTCTTGTTCAAATTGTTTTTCTAATGCTGCCATAGGTATTTCCTTTATCCTTATATTTTTGATTAGTTCTTATTATACCCTTTGTGAAGTAGCTTAGCCATCTTTTTCAGCTATTCCTTTACCCAATAATCACTACATGCATCAGATCTTTCGATAAATCCATATTCGATAAGGGCTCTTCTTATGGTTGCATAATCTTCATAGATACGTTGAAGGATGCGATTAATCTCCTTCTCACTATAACTTTTCCCTTTGCTGAAGTTCTTGACCACCTCTGATAAGACGATAATTTTCTTCTTCTCCTTCGCTGGGAAAGTCTTGATGGCACCATGCTCATCCATATACGCCTTGATGGCTGCTGTACGCTCTTTGTCTGTGATATTATAACGGTCATCTAAAGTGGTTGCTGTCTTATGGGCATCACATAAAGTAGCCTCTTCTAGACATTTCACCTTTTTGTTTGTCTCCTGACCCATAAGTGCCATCGTAGTTAGGAAAAGCTTCGCCTGCTTCTCCTTCTCACGCAACTTGAAACGATGGTTTCTAATCGTAGACGCTGCCACACCCATCTGCTTGGCAATGTCCTTATCCGCTATCCCCTTCGCCATCATCCCCATTACCTCTTGCTGTATCTGAGATATCCCTAGAAAACTCGGATTCATCTGCAATAAATACGCAAGCATCGAACCATGCTTCGCCTCTATGTGTAGCTTTGTCGCCTTCTCTCCATCATACAACTTACCATCTACCTCATAAATACGCCCCTTTGTAAAACTTTCCTCACAAATAAGACAACGATACGCCTCCTCATCCTCACTATACCCCTTCATCAAATCCTCCATAGACGCATCCCAAAAAAGCTCCTGATTTTCTGTACTCATATACCTCACTCCTCTCTTTAATTGTTTTCATTATATAGCATATAATTTAATTTTTCAATCTTAATTGTAAACATTTTTTATTTTTGTTTGCTTATATTTAGATTTTTATATATTTTGTCTTTCTACACTTTAACCCTCACCAAGGATATATCCCCATATAAAATGCCCGTAACATTTCATTCAATGTTACGGGCATTTTAAGTAAAAGAATAACTATTTCTTAACCACAGTATATCACATCGTTGGTTACTATCAATATCCTCATTTCATCTAACAGAGCATCCTTCTTCTTTATTTTTTCCCCAAGCTGCCCAGTGTATCTCTGCAAAGGACAGGGCGTACACCTCGAAAGCTTCATTGGGAGTCTTTTTTAGAACTGCTTAGTGAAGCGAATCGAATGCTTTTAGGAGTGTGTCTGAGCGTTAGCGAGTTCGCGACGTTATAAGATAAGTGAGCTTAGCAGTTCTTAAAAGACGTACACGAAGCTAGAGAGATGTACACCCTGGACTATGGCTTAATACCCTCATCGAAGTCTCCTTTATCGAAAGACTATTTGCTTGGATAAAGCTATCCTCAAATTTATTTAATAAGCTGCCATTTAACTTTTTGATTTAACTCCTCGACTTTTCCATATCGTGTATAAAATGTCCTTTAAAACTAGAAAGGCATCCAATTCACTATATTGATATTCCTGCTTTAATTCATCAATCATTATACCTAATCTGCGGGCATAGTTTAGATGATTAACTTCTTTTTGGTATCTAACCAAAATAGGGTATTTTTTTCCCCACGCATTTGTCCAGTCCATTTTTTCTTCTACTTCTTCACTGGTTTTATCAATAATCTCTTGAATTTCTTTTATATCCATATCAAAATGAATCAGTTCATCCAACGACATATTGTACAGTACAGCCATTTTTTTAGACTGATAAATATCAGGAATCGTTTCATCCGTTTCCCACTTTGAAATGGTCTGTCTACTTACCCCTAGCTTCTCTGCTACCCCCTCTTGAGATAGCCCACATTTTTTTCTTGCATGAAACAAACTATTTCCCAAATTCATTACGCTTCCTCCTTCTCGGTTTATAGCTTTATTATAATGTCTGATAAGACTAAACTCCACCAACTCTATTTAGCAGATTTGCCCGTATTATTAACATATTATTTTCTTTTACCTATCAAGAACATACTCTATATGTTATAATATTCCAGTAAATATAATAACCGTGTTGGGTGCACGGGGGTTGTTGGTATACCTCCCTTGCGGCTATGAACTAGTTTGAAACTAAGTCACAAGCGAAGGGGGTGTTATGAATGGAATTTGTACTAATGATAATTGCCATTATTGTTATTTCAATAGTTACGATAATGTATCCTCAAAAAGATACCTTTATCGAAAAGCTAACACTTAAAGGAACTTATAAATCCTTTGAATTGGAAATTCGTGCAAAACAAAAGAACGATCCACCCACCAAGAAAGATCGTTCTCATTTAGAATAAACATCTAATATATATTCATAGCCCCAAAAATAAAAACCTTCAGGGAGCATCAGTGTACCACCACTGATGCTTTCTTTAATTGTATTATAACACAATTCATACTAAATTAAACGCTAAATTATTTCAATAATAATCCATTTCATAAATAAAAATCTATTATTTCTATAAATCTCTATCCCCTAACTTACATAATAACTCGCCTGAGCCTCCCAAAGGCTGGCATACATCTTATCCGCTTCTGCCATAAGCACTTCATGGCTCCCCCTTTGAATCAGCTGCCCATCATGGAATACCATGATGTCATCACAGAATCTACAGCTACTCATACGATGCGAGATATAAATACTGGTCTTATCCTTTACCAACTCATCAAACCTTGAGTAAATCTCATACTCACTGACAGGATCTAGTGCTGCTGTCGGTTCATCTAGGATCACAAATGGTGCATCTTTATAGAGTGCTCTAGCGATAGCTAGCTTTTGCATCTCCCCACCACTACACTCGACGCCGCCTTCATCATACTTATACAGTGGCGTCTTGATAGTATGTGGCATCTGCTCTACCCGCTCTTTGACACCTGCAAGTTCGAGCATCTGCCATACTTTGTCTTCTTCTACCTCTGTGCTTGTGGCGATATTTTGCTCGATAGGGAAGGCAAATAAACTAAAGTCTTGGAACACAACTCCAAAGAGGCTGATATACTCTTTGTAATCGTACTTACGAATGTCGATGCCATTAAGGGTGATGTACCCTTCAGTCGGGTCATAAAGTCTGGTAATCAGCTTGATAAACGTCGTCTTACCTGCACCATTACACCCTACTACTGCCATCTTGTGCTTCATATTGATGGTACAAGACACATCTTTTAGCACATACTCACTACTTCCTGGATAAGCAAAAGATACATTGTGGAAAGCAATCTCGTATTCATTATCTAGACGTTTCTCGATAGGAATACTTCCTGTATCACGCTTGCTTGGAAGTTTCATAAATTCTGTAAAAGTCTTTAAGTATTCGCACTGCATACGCACTTCATCATTGTACTTCACAAGTTGCATCATTCCGTTATTAAGCTGTGTGATAGCCCCTACATACTTGGTCAAATCCCCAATACTGATGGCACCTACCACCACTTTTAAGACCGCAAACATATAAGCAAATACAAGGGTCATACCGCCTAGCAAACACTGTGCTGTAATCTCCTTATGATTAATAGGAAAGTACCCCATATAAGTGTTCTTGATAAACTCATTAGCTGTTGTAAAACGTTCATTAATCATATCGTTCATTTTATAAATTCTGATGACCTTACCTTTTTCATAGTCTGCCATTACTTGATGTATAAAATAACTCAAAGTACGCTCAGCTTTTAGCTTACGTTTGAAAAAGGCTATATTCTCATCATTTACATACTTTGCCACAAAGAAATTACCTACTATCGCAATAGCTACAAAGCCCAGTATGCCTAGCATCGAAACGGGTGTACTTGTCAGCATCCCTAGTATCCCCTCTGCACTTCTAGCCGTTTGCATACACAAATACCCTACCAACGTAAGTGCTGTGACCACTGAGAATGCCGCTTCAAAGATGTAACAATAATGTTCAAGGAGCATCCCAAAGCCTCCTTGGTATTGTAGCGAGTACACTGCACTATTCAGCTTCTCCAAAGTCTTGGCATCTTCTAGTGTCTCATAGTCCACTTCCAATGCTTTTTTTCTCACCTCTACATTGGTAAGTCTTGCGACCTTCGTTGCTTTGTAGTCATCTACACGCTGTAGCACATCTTGGATAAGCCCTAGGATGAGCTGTCCTCCAATCAGACCACCTACAAGTAGCACCGCCTTCTCAAACTCCTTACCTATAAGGGCATCAATAATTGCTGCACCAAAGAAAAACTGTATATAAGGATAGATTGCTTTCACCAAAGCATACAAGAGGCTTACTGGTATAGCCGAATGGTCTACACGATGAATGAGTTTCAAGCCTTCAAATCCTTCTTTGTGAAAAGCTAAATACGCTTTCAACTTAGCATACATCTTGCGCCACCTCCTCTTGATAATAATGTGCTTGCAACGTATACATACGGGCATACTCCCCATCTTGTGCCATCAGACTTGTATGGGTACCGTCTTCTATAATCTCCCCATCCTTAAGGAAGATGACACGGTCACAAAACGCTGTGGAGCTTAGTCTGTGTGAGATAAAGACACTGGTCTTGCCCTGTGTTAAGTCGCTATACTTCTGGTACATTTCCTGCTCTGCCAATGGGTCTAATGCTGCTGTCGGTTCATCTAATATAAGCATGCGTCCCCCTTTATAGAGTGCACGTGCGAGCATAAGTTTCTGCATTTGCCCACCTGATAAGTCGGTACCTTCATCATCTAAGTCCTTAAGCAGGATACTTTCAGTTCCTTTAGGTAGTGTATCGATCTTTTCTTTAAGGCCTGCCTGCTCTAGGCACTTACGGATAGCTGCCTCATCACTTTCTTCTCCTTGCTTGCAAGTGATATTGTCTGCTACTGAGAAGGCAAAAGCAAAGACTTCTTGGAATACCACTGCATACAAGTCGTAGTATTCACTTAGATTAAATTGACTGATGTCTACTCCGTCTAACAGAATCCTACCTTCCTGCGGTTGGTATAACCCACACATGAGTTTGATAAGGGTGGTCTTCCCTGAACCATTCATCCCTACTAGTGCCAGCTTCTCCCCTGCTGGAATCGTAAGATTGAGATGCTTAAAGATTGGGTTCTCACTTCCTGGGTACGTAAAGCTTACATTTTCTAATGTAATCGTATGGGTAAGTGCCTCTGGAACAGGTGTATCGCCACCGATCTCCCAGTAGTCTTTTTGCTCCATATAATCTCGGTAATCATTGATAATCACATTGTTATCCATAAGCCTTGTGTAGTCTTCAAAAAGCTTCTGTACCCACCCGCTAGAGCCAGCGATAACGCCTAGGTATAAAGTAAAGGTTGCTATGTCCATGCCTTTTGTCATTTGGAAAATCAAATAACCATAGCATACCACATCTCGCACCACAGTAATGAGTCGGTCCATCCACTGCTCATTAAAAGTTCTGACACCCTCTTTTCTTAACCAACATAGTCTTTCTTTTAATAAGTTATGGAAGCATTTATCAAACCAATGCTGGATTTTGTACATACGAATATCTTTACCATGCTTGATTTCTAAGCATTCTTTTTCCAAGTAACGATACTTCACATCAATAGGTGTCCACTGCTCTTTCGCCTTTTCTTTCCACTTACGATTGCAGTTCGCTACCATAAGTCTTGCTAGTGGACTCACAATGAGTAGGCACATGATTGCTGGATGCAAGCTTGCTGTAATAAAGGAATACACCAAAAGTCCGAGTGCGTGGGTGATGAGCCACTCACCGAGTTTCACCATTGCCTCAACGCCAACCTCATTGCCATAGTAGACTGCCACAGTGGCTTTTTGAAGTTTCTTCTTCCCTTCAGGGTTCTCTACTTCTTCATACGGCAAAGAAATATTCTTCGCTGAGAATTCTTTGGTAACCCCAATACGGAACATAAACGTCTCACGTATCGTATTCAAATCCAACCTCTTCTGTACGTATTGAAGGATTGAGATAAGGACCACATACCCCCCTATCCATCCAATGACCTCCCCTACTTGCTTATCACCTAGCAGTACCTTCAAGACAACACTAGGCAGTGCTGCAAAAAGAAGGGGTACTACGACTGTTGCTACGATTAGAAATGGTGCATTGATCAAGTAGTTCCATCCTCTATGTTCTTTTAATTTTTTATTGCAATACATCACATTTTCTCGTATGGTATAGATGTTTTTGCCATCTCTTTTTTTCATTTCCTGACTCCTTCCCGCTTTTTTGATTTTATAGTGTCAGTATATACTTTCTTTGGCTTAAAGAAAAAAAATCGCACGAAATGTAAGAAATCTCGCACGAAATGCACCTAAAGTGGCAACGTCACTTCGGCAGCAAAAACACCTGATTCATTTTGCAAGTTCATATACCCCTCATACTTCTCCACCAGTACCTTCACCCTTTTCATCCCTAGCCCATGATTCCCCCTCTTGGCAGAGATATAATGCCGCTCGTTAAAGTCTAATTCTTCCTTCGCTGCATTTTGGATGGATAGATACAGCTGATTTTTGAATGTTGCTATGTAAATACGCATGAACCGTCCCTCATTTATTTTTTCACAAGCTTCTATGGCATTGTCTAAGAGATTACCCAGTATGATGCAAAGGTCGATGTCACTAACGGGTAAAGTCTCTGGCACCTCTGCTTTACAGTTCACCTCTATGCCTGCTTGCTCTGCTAAAGTAACCTTACTATTGAGGATAGCATCCAGCATCACATTGCCCGAACGCACGCTATTATCGATACGCTGAAGCTCACCTTCGAGTTGCTGTAAATACTGCTCCATCTCCCCTATCTGTCCCATATGTAGATGGGCTTTCATCACTTGCAGATGGTTGTGATAGTCATGTCGGAAACCTCGCATATTGAGGTACACGTTCTTTATTTCTTCGTATTGGCTAAGGAGAAGCTGCTGCTGAAAATGGCTAGTCTTTCGCTCAAAGCTGGTATGGTAGGACTTGAATACAAGCTCCATGGCACCAAAAGTTAGAAGTGCTGCGCCTACCATCCACCATTCACGTCCCCCGCTCACTTCTATCACATAGCCATAAATGCTATAAAGCATCACCATCATGAGTGTTAACTGCCACTTCAAAAGTTTTCTGTAGAAGCCTAGTAAAAAATAAGTCACGCCTAGCATACCTAGGCTAACTAGTGCGGTATACGCCCCCTGCTCTATGCACACAAAGCTTGCTAGTATACTCATACCTATACCATAGCCCACCAGCCACTTCCACTGCTTGAAGAAAGGCTCTTCATCATAAAACAAATCAAAGAGCATCACAAGGACAGTAGCGACCATCGTTCCTACATAAGGATAGCCTGTAACACTCGTCCCAATCAATACCATTAGCATCAAACATACCATCACGGTATTTTTCAGCTTACCTTTTTGGATACTTCCTATTTGAAAGACCACGTACATAAACAAACTGGTTAATAAAACACCTAAACCTATGGACATACTACCTCCCTATAAAAAGCCAAATAGGCTTGATTTAATCCTTCCCATTTCCCCCTTGCAATAGGTATCGAAAGGCCACCTTCCATCTGTACTTCTTTCTTTGAGATAGACTGTATGTGTGCAAGACCTATGCTATACGAACGATGACAACGATAGAAAGACTTGGTATCTAGTGACTTCTCCAGCGCACTCACCCCTTTTTTGTAAATAAGTTTTTGGGTTGTGGTATGTACCACCGTATCATGTCCACTACTTTCTAGTACCACCAACTCTTCTTCTTTAAGCTTATGTACGCTGCCTTCACACTCGAGCATCAGGTATTTAGCCTTATTCTTTTTCTGTGCTTGTACACGTTCGAGCACCTCATAAAACTTCGCTTCTTTAATAGGTTTCACCACAAAGTCCAGTGCTTGTACGCCGTAGCCTTCAAATACATATTCAGGATTCCCCGTCACAAAGACGATCTGCATCTTTTCCCCAAGGCTTCGAAGCTTCTTTGCTAAGTCCATCCCTGTCATATCATGCATTTGTATATCTAGAAAGGCTATATCATAATCCTTCTCTTCCTCATAGTGAAATAAGAAAGCTTCAGCACTTCTAAAACACTGTACTTCACAAGGTATACGATTATGCTTTGCCCATAGGTTACAGTAGTTTCCAAGGAGCTGTAACTGCACATCTTCATCATCACATAAGGCAATCTTCATCTCCATCCCCCTCTTTTGTTTTTTATTTCTTTCCTTTAGTATACTAAAGTTATTTCCCCTTCTCTACTCTTTTTTCCTCAACACATTAAAAGACCTACCTTTATAGATTGTAGGTCCTTTAATATGGTTTAATTTTAGGCTATTTTTGCAAGCCTCAAAGCAACTGAGGGTGTATTGTTTTCCAAATGTGTAATACCTGCACTTACAAGTCCTATGGATACACGGTCTCCTACCTTGAGATTCAATATTGCATTAACACTCCCTATACCACCATTGTTGTTAACTTCTCCTGAATTAAAATAGGATGTAGATACCCCCGCGCCATTGACTTGAATAGCATAGGTAGCATTACTTCCATTAGATGTTTGGATTCTTCCATCGGCAAGATAAATGCCTGCTTGATTAACTATCACACTACCATCTGCGTTGAGGGTAAATGCTCCCGCCGTATTAATAGGGGATGGAGATGCTCCTGTAAGTGGCATAATAGTACCTGCGCCAGTATTCCCTGACCCCGTAACACTTGCTGGATATCCAAAGAATGTCCCTTGTGCTGGTGAAAGCAGGCCTGCTGGACCTGTCGGGCCTGTTGGTCCTGTTGGGCCTGTCGGTCCTGTCGGGCCCGTTGGTCCTGTCGGGCCTGTTGGACCCGTTGGTCCTGTTGGGCCTGTCGGTCCTGTCGGGCCCGTTGGTCCTGTTGGGCCTGTTGGACCTGTTGGACCTGTTGGTCCTGTTGGACCCGTTGGTCCTGTTGGGCCTGTCGGGCCTGTTGGACCCGTTGGTCCACTTAGCCCTGTGGGGCCTGTCGGGCCTGTTGGGCCTGTGTCTCCCACTAACCCTTGGGGCCCTGTCGGGCCTGTGTCTCCTACGAGTCCTTGGGGGCCTGTCGGGCCTGTATCTCCCACTAGCCCTTGGGGGCCTGTCGGTCCTGTATCTCCCACGAGTCCTTGGGGCCCTGTCGGTCCTGTATCTCCTACTAACCCTTGGGGCCCTGTCGGTCCTGTATCTCCTACTAGCCCTTGGGGCCCTGTCGGTCCTGTATCTCCTACTAACCCTTGGGGCCCTGTCGGGCCTGTGTCTCCAACTAACCCGTGGGGCCCTGTCGGGCCTGTGTCTCCCACTAGCCCTTGGGGGCCTGTCGGTCCTGTATCTCCCACTAGCCCTTGGGGGCCTGTCGGTCCTGTGTCTCCCACTAGCCCTTGGGGCCCTGTCGGTCCTGTATCTCCCACTAGCCCTT
>JBOGBZ010000155.1:0-5344 GCA_051656485.1 Cellulosilyticaceae bacterium | reverse complement strand
AAAGACAGTATCTCTTCTTTTTGCACAAAGCGGAATCATTGTAGCATTCTTAGTAGCATCTACTTTAAACCTTATCTTACCAAAAGATGAAAAAGTAGAAACAGAGACAAAAGAAGTAACAGAAACGGTATAAAAAAATTAAAACTCACCCATACTTCAAAAAAGGGGTGAGTTTTTTTATGAATAAAGTATTGCGTATCGTAATATTGATAATAGCAGCAGCGTTATATGTACAGCTTATTAGAGGGGTTGGCGAACCGGATTCAGCCATAGGTGTCATTATCGTAGTAGCATTGCTACTGATGGGTATGGAATCTGTGAAGCGAAAGAAGGATGCTAACTTTAGGGTGCAGTGTGAGAGTTTCGATGTGAATGAGATGGACAAAGAAACCTTTGTAGCTTATATAGCAGAGCTTTTTAAGAAGATGGCGTACTATGTAGAACCCATCAAACCTGAGAAGAAGCAAGGCGCAGACCTTTTACTACGTAAAGGAAAGCAGCGTATAGCTGTGCGATGTGAAGTAGGAGATGTAGAGACACTTTTACCACTTCAGGAACTTTATGGTGGGATGGCATACTGCAAGAGCAATAAAGCTTTAGTGGTATGCAATAAGTACTTCAGCGATGAAGTCATGAAGTTTGCTAAGCTTAATAAAGTACAACTTATAGATAAGCAACAAGTCATAAGTATGATTAATCAAGTGATTGCCCATGAGAAAAAAGAAGATGCCTTAGAAGTCCAAGAAATTTAACTTGGACTTTTTTATTTGTAAATTCTAAAAAAACGAGAAAAATAAAAATAAAGTGGTATAATGGAAATAGATAGCAACACATTTAAGAGAAGAGGGTGAAAGGGATGGAATTAGAAACACAACAAGCGTTAACTGTAACTGCAAAAAAAGAGAAAGTAAAAGTATCAACTATTATAGGGGGCGTTATTATTCTGGCGTTGTCTATAGGTGTAGCCGTTCTTATATGTATGCCACAAGTGTTACAGCAAATTATGATGGTTAAAGGCGAAATGATGAAGGGTATACTTCTTGGGCTTATGAGTTTACCAATCTTTCTGTTTGTGACAATTAAAGGTGGGAAGATTTGGTACAAGAAGTGGTGGAGTTGGACAGCTATTGGTATTGTCGTTATTGCACTTAGTGTAGTGGGTGTCGTAGCAGGTGGCGGTGCTGGAAGTAGTGGAAATGCAGGAAATATGAACCCAGGTATGGGAGAGAGTATGAATTCAGAAATAGGCGTTTATCCAATGCCATAAGTAAAAAGTAGAGGCTGTTCACAGGGGTGAATAGCCTCTACTTTTTGGTTATTACTAAGATGTTGATACTTGGGATAAATATATATTATAACTTATTGAAATATGTTATAACATATGCTACTATCGAAAGGACAGGAATTGCTTATAATCAGTGAGAAATAGTATTTATGAATAGAATTGAAGACGAGAAGAGATGAACAGCAGGAGGAAAAATTCATGGTAAAATACAATAAATATCCAGAGGTGAAGGTGAATGGCTATGATCATCATGCAGTAAGTGGATATGAGTCAATCAAAGAACGTTTAGAAACAGCGCTAGGAGTAGATAAGAAAGTAGTAGTCGTAGACTGCTATCCAGGCGTAGACTGCCAAGAAGTGGAGCAAGGTTTAGCGGGGTTAGGTTTTGAAAAAGTCATCTATACAGATCAGTGTGCTTTATCGGGAGATGCACTGACAGAGGCAATCGATGCATACCTTACAGAGGATCGCGTATTTGGGGTGCTTACCACCAAGAACTTCAAGGATGTCTTTGTACCAGAAAAAATAGAGGAAGCAAGAAAGTACATTGATGCATGTACAGGACGTGTACTTGTACTAGGTGTAGGTGCAGCCCTTGTGACCACAGGGGATGTGTATGTCTATGCAGACCTTGCCAGATGGGAGATTCAATTACGCTATCGTAAAGGTATGAGTAACTGGAACGTATCAAATGGTGATGCTCCTATTCTTACGAAGTATAAGAGAGGGTTCTTCGTAGAGTGGCGTATGGCAGATAGACATAAGACAGCACACTTTAAGGACTTCGACTTCGTACTAGATACCAATGAAAAAGATGTACCAAAGATGATTACAGCGGAGGCTTTCTTTGCAGGGCTTAAAGAAACAGCTAGCAGACCTTTCAGAGTAGTGCCATACTTCGACCCAGGGGTATGGGGTGGCCAGTGGATGAAAGATGTGTGTGGCCTAGATAAGGAGCAAGAAAACTTCGCATGGAGTTTTGATGGCGTGCCAGAGGAAAATAGTCTGCTTTTACGTTTTGGTGATATCAGAGTGGAATTACCATCCATCGATGTGGTGTTTTATCAGCCAGAAGAATTACTAGGGACACGTGTCCATGCACGTTTCGGTAAAGAGTTCCCTATTCGTTTTGACTTCTTAGATACAATGGGTGGACAAAACTTATCTTTACAGGTGCATCCGCTGACAGAGTACATTCAAGAGACGTTCGGTATGCATTATACACAAGATGAGAGTTACTATATACTGGATGCAAAAGAAGGAGCAGAAGTCTACTTAGGTTTAAAAGAAGGCATTAATCCTGAAGAGATGATGGCAGAGCTTCATATAGCCCAAAGGGGTGAGAAGAGCTTTGATGCAGATAAGTACATCAATCGCTTCCCTGCACGTAAGCATGACCATTTCCTCATACCAGCAGGTACAGTTCACTGTTCGGGGTCAGATACAATGGTACTTGAAATTAGTGCCACACCTTATATCTTCACTTTTAAGCTCTGGGATTGGGACCGCGTAGGCTTTGATGGACTACCACGTCCGATTCATTTAGAACATGGTGAAAAGGTAATCGCTTGGGATCGTACCACAAAGTGGGTAGAAGAGCAGCTTGTGAGCCCAGTAGAAGTTGTGGCAGAGGGTGAAGGGTTCGTGGAAGAACGTACAGGTCTCCATGAAAGACAGTTCATCGAAACAAGAAGACATTGGTTTACAGAGCAGGTACATCATACTACACATAATAGTGTAAATGTACTTAATTTAATTGAAGGTGAAGAAGCAATCGTAGAAAGTCCTACTGGAGCTTTTGAACCTTTTGTGGTACATTATGCAGAGACATTTATTATCCCAGAGGCGGTAAAGGCGTATACCATTAGACCATATGGGGTATCAGAAGGTAAGAAAATTGCTACTGTAAAAGCTTACGTAAGAAATTAAGTAAGTAGAGAAGTAGAACCTATAAAGAAATCCAGAGAAAGTAGGCGAGAAGTGATGTTACAACGCGGTAAGGGGGAACCTACCCTTAAAGAACAATTAATAGCTATTATTGAAAAAGATATTCAAGAAGGGATTTATAAAGAAGGTGAGCTCTTACCGAGAGAAATCGACTACGAAGAAAAGTATGGTGTCAGTCGCATTACTGTGAGAGGTGCCATTGGCGATTTAGAACATAGGGGTTATGTGGAGCGTATCAAAGGTAAGGGGACCATTGTACTTGGTTACAAGAGGTCTGAGCCACTTCTTAAAATAGAGGGATTCACCGATGAGATGAAAGCGAAGGGGATCGTACCGACTACCCAGAGCGCAAGCATGAGCCTTGTAAAAGCTGATGAAGTCTGTGCGAAAGCTTTGGGTATAGATAAGGGGATGCCGGTCTATGAATTGGTGAGAGTCAGATGCATTAATGATATACCTGTTGTACGCTTTAAGACATATATGAAATGGCAGATGAATCTATCCTTAGATGCAGACAACTACTATGGTTCGCTATATGCCTACTTAAGAGAGCACCATCAAGTAGATGTGACGAAGATTACACAGCGTATTACAGCAGATCTTGCAGATGAAACGCTAGCAGCAGAACTTAATTGTAATAAAAAAGGGCCGATGCTACTTTTGAAGCGTACAGGATACGATCAGCACGGCGAAGTGTTTGAGTATACAGAAGGTCACTATGTGGCATCCAGATATGAATATTATATGGCATTAGAAAAATAAGAAAGTGTGGTCGCAACTATTTAGCGACCACACTTTCTTATTTTGAAGATACTTTTTGTTTGGTATCGATAGGTGTTCTAAAGATAAGGGTTTTAAGTGCAGCCCAATTGAATGGGAAGATTGGATAAAGGTAAGAATCTCCCGCGATGGTCTTGGTAGACACAAGCACCCCGATGTTGAAGATAAGTCCACCGATAAAGCCCCATAGACCGAAGAGTCCTGTGGTAATGAGCAGAATCATCCTAAAGAACTTGATGGCATAGCTCATCTCGATACTTGGCTGAGTGAAGCTAGAAAGTGCCACAAGTGCCATATAGAGAATGGCGTGAGGTATCAGCCAACCAGTAGATACTGCATACTCACCTAAGATAAGACCACCGATAACGGAGAGAGACATCCCAAGGGAGCTTGGTGTATTAAGAGAGGCAATCTTTAAGCCGTCGATGGCGATTTCAAGCATTAAGAACTGAATGAAAAGCGGTACATTGATAGCGACTTGGGGAAGGATAAAGTCAATACCCGAAGGCACCCATTCCGGATGCTGGACCAGTAAGACATAGACTGGGGTCAGGATAAGATTCAGGATAAGAATGATATTACGCACAAAGCGTAGGTAGTTACCTGTAAGGACAGGAACATAGTAATCATCCACATCTTGTGTAAAATCTAAGAAACCTGTGGGTAAAATCATAACAGAAGGTGTATTATCCACAACGAGGATGATCTTTCCTTCCATGATTTGAGCAGCTGCGACGTCAGGGCGCTCGGTATAGCGTACCTTAGGCAGAGGATTAAGCCAATGCTTCTCGCGGAGTGCTTCCACTAAGCTTTGGTCACTTACGGTAAGTGCATCGACATGAAGTGCCTTAAGCTTTTCTTTGATAACTGCCAGAGCTTTTTTATTTACTTTGTTTGAGAGGTAGCCGATGGCCACGTCTGTCTTAGAGATACTACCGATATTTTGCATTTCGAAGACTAAGTGAGGATCACGGATACGTCTACGGATAAGGGCGGTATTAAAGACGATGGTCTCGACGAAGCCGTCCTTAGCACCACGAAGTGCTTTCTCCTTCTCAGGCTCACCAATGCCACGCGTTGGATACGTACGAAGGTCGAGTACAACAGCAGAAGCAGAGCCATCAAAGAGGATAATAGTCTGTCCAGATAGAAGGGCAGTAAGCATCTTGTCGACATCTGTTTCAGTGCTTGCCTCGATAGAACTGATGGCTCTTTCTATAAGCTCATCAGCAGTATGGATATGGTCAAAGGTATCTTTATCCAGTGCACTAATGTCACGACGTACATATTCTAGATTGGTATCCTTCGTAAAACCGTCGATAAAGAAGAGAT
>JBOGBZ010000154.1:0-16806 GCA_051656485.1 Cellulosilyticaceae bacterium | reverse complement strand
CTCTTTGCTCCGCCTGTTCTTTCTCTTCATAGAAAGTTCTTGTGATGTTTGCAGTCATCTCATTCACCTCTTCCTTACTTAATTTTGTTTTAAACATCTCTAAGATGGATTCCCTTACTGGTTCTGCAATCGTATGATCAATCCAATCCGTTAGCCGTAATCTATGTTCATCTTTTAAGTTTTCAAATTCTGTGGCTACAAGCGCAGCTCTTCTAATAAATTCTTCCATATCTACTTTCTGATCCAAAAGGAATATTGCCGATACGATATTTTCTATTTCTATAAGTTGTTCTTTACTGTATTTATTCACATCAATCAGTATATACTCAAAATTCAGGGCATGATTACCAAACAAGTCTGCTTGCTGAAGCTTCTCTTTAAACAACATCGGTACTTCCCATTTCAATGCACCATTATACAGCACTATCGGTACAATCACAGGTAATTTGAACTCTTTTTTCTCTATAGCCTTCTTATCGATCTGTTTGATATACTTTCGCCATATTTCTGACATATACCAAAACAAACGGATAGGCATAGTATAATCTACTGACGATTGAACCTCAAGGAGTGTGATAAAGACAACTTCTTGGTTATTAACCTCTATTTTCTCTAGTTACCTTTATTATATGCCACTCTGCGATACTTCGCAATGGGGTTGTCTCCTCATACTGCCTATTCTATAGATAAAAGTATTGCCTAAAATATCCATTGCTAACTAGTTATTATTCATAGATATTTTAAAATTGTCTATTCAATAAATCACTCTTTAAACATTTATTTCAAAAATGGTCAAAAAAAAAATAAGGTTAAGCTTGGTTTTAAACCCATCTTAACCTTATAACCCCAATTCTCTATGAAAATATTTTAGTGGAGAATATTGATATCTTCTTTTATATTCTACTGGATGTAGCAACGCTTCTCCCTGTATATGTTTTATATAGTCGTTTAAAAAAAGAAAAACTTGAGCTTTTATCGTTTCTATATTTGTTATCGTCTCTATATATTCGTCATTATCTACTATCGCTTGATTTGTATCTATATATGCACTATTTCTCACTATTATCATTTTAGTATAATCAAGACCTGATTTATGCTGTCTCGATCTTGCAGACTTCTTGAAGGCATAACGATACTGATGCCTAATTTCTGTTCGATATGGTATACAAACAAAATGATCGCTGTTGATTTCAAAAACGATACAATTATAGGCTCGTTCCTTTTTCTCTAGTATTTCTGGATATTGTGTTTTGGGATAAGCACTATAAAAATCATTTGTTAATCTTAAAACTTGAAAATCATACTCCATCAATTTCATACTCCTCTATCCTAAAAAAAAAGAGAGTCTAAGACTCCCTTTGTAATATTCATCGCTCGGTCAATTTTTATTTTACCGACGAGTCTTTACCGTCACTCGTCTCATCGCTCGGTCAATTTTTATTTTACCGACGAGTCTTTACCGTCACTCGTCTCATCACTACGATGCATTTATCAACTAAATTTTATCATACATTCAAATCAGCGTCAAGATACTTTCAGTGTATTTTTATGTCATTTTCTCTACGCAATACTTAAATATTTTACAGCTGTATATGACGTAGACTTGCTACCTTTTCCGTTGATAAGCCTGTTTTCATAGCAATAATCTCATTATCTAACACATCCAATAACGCCATAGCTATACTTAACTTCTCCTCTTCTCGCCCTTCTTTCCTTGCTGTATCAATAACATTAATATTATCTCTATACGACTTCAAACTCTCTTCATAGGCATCCTTCTCTTCCTTCGTTAGGTTCGCCTCTTTGGCTCTCTCAAAGGCTTTTTGGAAGATCGGTTGATTAAGGATTCCTGGCAATTCATTGAAATCCTCTAGATGCTTCAAGAAATACAGCCACTTCTCTACATTAGTCTTTAAAGCTTCTTCTTTCATCTTAAATTTAGGCAATTCTAAATAGATAAACGTAAGCTTATCATAAAACACCATGTTATCTTGATCTTTCAACTGTGCTTCATAATAATATTTGTCGCCATCCTTCTCCATATCAAATCCTAATAAGCCAATACAGTATACTGGCTGTAGTTGGAAATTCCAGTCACCTCGCTTCGCTTGCTCTCTGATAGGGAATGTAGAATAAAAAATCGTTCGGTCTTTAAAATACGTCTGCTTGGCATTTTGCATCTCTACAATAAACTTTGCACCCTTACTATCCGTACAATAAATATCATAAATAACTTTCCTATCTCTATATTGATCGCCATATTTCTCTTTATCTTGAAATTTAATATGTGTGATCGCATTTTCTCGTTGTAACACAGCATTTAAAAAATCAATAAGGATTTCCTTACTAGCTTCCTCGCCAAATATTTTCTTAAATCCAAAGTCTGTAAATGGATTAATCGCTCCCATATGCACCTATCCTTTAACTAATATTCTATTTTATCTTATGACTTAAGTATACCCGAGTTGCTGTCTAGATAAAAGTGTTTCTTAAAATAAAAAGGTATGTAGAATGCCTCATCACTGCATTCTACATACCTTCTAACTCATCACACGCATACACCACTGTATATCAGCTTGCATGATTTAATTGCCATAAAAGCATTGCTATAAGACTGTTCTAAGACCTCTAATCTCCTCAATACTTAGTCCTGTTAAGTCTATAATCGTTTCATCATCTAGCCCTTTAGCTATTGCTTTCTCTGCAATCTCTATTGCTTTTCTTTTTTCTCCTTCTTCTCTTCCTTCTTCTCTTCCCCTTTGTTCCACTAATGGATCATATAATGTTTTTGTCACTCGGATGACCTCCTTATCAAAATCTTCATCTTTTATATACTTGCTATTAAGATATTCTGTTAAGTTCGCTATAGCAAGTGCTATCTTATGGATATCTTCATCTTTTTCTAACTCATGTTCCACTGTCATACGTTTGATTTCTTCACTTAACCTACTGATGTCTTCTCGTATACTTTCCTTCTCTTCCAATAATTTTGGGGTATTATTGGCTACCCTCTCTAGCACTTTTCTATGTCTAAAAATAACCAACGGTAGTAAATTATACATTTTCTTCTCTCTTAACGTCGGAAGCGTATACTCCCAAAATCTAATCGTCTCTATATCATATAACATCTCTTTACCATTCGGAAAAATGATTCTTACTTTCTGATCCCTGATTTCTTTATTTTCTTCTATAAAAATAACTGCTTGATTGGGAATATGCAGTGTCATAACCCCATCTTCTTGTACTTTTGCATCCTGCTTCGCTATATAGAATGCATACTCAAACATCCTAATCTCCATTGTCTTATCATTCCTCGTTTGGAATTCAATATGATATTTGACATCATTTATTTTGAAGACAATATCTGCTTCTATTGATTCATAGTCTAAATTTTCCTTTATATAATGAGGGTCTTGCTTTTCTATAACAACTTCGTCCGCTTCGTAATTTTTATCAAAACATTCATTAATTACCCCTATCATCGCTTTACTGGAAACTTCAAAAAGGGACTTAAGGATCTGATCCAACTTCACACTTTCACTATTCATCTGCCTATCACCTTCTTTCTTCTGCAGTTTATACCATCATAGTATCACTGTTTATTGCCATAATACCTCATAGTATAGTCTACTAACGACTGAAACTCAAGGAATGTGCTAAAGACAACTACGCATTTATTGCCCCCTAGTTACCTTTATTATATGCCACTCTGCCATGCTTCGCAATGGGCTTGTCTCCTCATTCTGCCTATTCCCTAGATAAAAGTGTTTCTTAAAATAAAAAGGTATGTAGAATGCCTCATCCCGGCATCCTACATACCTTCTAACTCATAACGCTCATACACCACTGTATATAGGCCTGCATGATTTGATTGCCATAAAAGAAACTAATAAGGGCGCCTATACTTAGGAACGGCCCAAAAGGAAAATGTGCACTTTCTTTATGCTTGAAGTATAAAACCCCACCATAAACTGAACCTACAACAGAACCTATAAGCACAGTCATAAATACAAGTGCTGGTGAAGTGAAAAGGCCGATCATCCCTAAGTAACGGACATCACCATAACCCATGCCTTCTTTCTTCATAAGCCATATGGATAAGTAAAAGACTGCTGCTATGACACCATACCCAATGACGCCCCCTAGTAAGCTAGCTCCAAGGATGCTCCAATCCTTTGCCACATAACTTCTAGCACCTTGAATACAAATAGCAAAAACACCCCCTACCATAATGACACGAGTTGGAAGAATCATATGATGCCAGTCGATAAGGGTTAGTACCAATACGACGGATACAAAGACGCACCCAAGTACAGTCGTAAGGCTAATGCCATAATGCCAAGCCACAAACGCCCATCCTAGACCATTACATAGTTCAATGATAGGATACTGCACACTAATCTTCTCCCCACAGTAGCGACATTTTCCTCTAAGGAAAAGGTAGCTAAAGACGGGTACCAAGTCCTTTGGATGAAGCTGATGCTTACACGCCTGGCAATGAGATGGTGGAAAATTGATACTTTCTTCATTGGGTATGCGATAGATGCATACATTGAGGAAGCTTCCTATGATAAGGCCAAATAATCCAAGTATACTTACAAATAATATTTCCATACTGTCCCTCCTAACTTTTATTTTTACTATAGTATAACAAAATTCTCCATTAATAACTAGTTATTTACCCTTCCTTTTAAATGCTTTTCAATTTAAAACAGCCACTGATAACTTTTCGTTATCAATGACTGTTTTGAATTGCATCTAAATTGTGGGGTGACTGTCGCCCTTGGCGAGGGATGAAATCCCAAGCCTTACTATTATTATCAGTGGCTGTTTTAAATTTAAATTGTATCCAAATTGTCAAGTGACTGTCACCCTTGGCGAGGGATAAAATCCCGAGTCTTGCTACTACCTATTAGGATATACTCCTACGTCTTTACCTGATTGTGTTGATCCTGCTGTCGCAGTCCCTCTAGTATATGAAACAACTTTAAATTTAGGTGTAGTATCAGGTGTATCAATCTTTATTGTTATCTTTGATCCCTTCTCATATCCCTCCTCACCTAAAATTGCGTATACAGCTTTTGTAAAAGGTAACGTTCCTGTGTATGGTGTAACTTTTCCAGTTGATGCATCTACACTTACAGTAATTGTAGCTTCCGCAGCATCTAATTTCTGATATCTAGGGTCTAATAATAATGCCTCAACAGCTCTTCCTGCTCCTGATGCTGCTGCATTCATATTTGACTCATGTGATCTGTTGATAAATCCAAGAAGTGATGGTACCATCATCGCTGCAAGTACACCGATGATTGCGATTACAACAATCATTTCAACCAATGTAAAACCTTTTTGATTTTTTCTTTTAAGTTTCATTTTTAAAACTCCCCTCTTTACATTTAATTTTATACAGAGACAACTTTTAAAGCTGCTTGTATTTATAGTTATATTATACACTTTTCAAATTATTAAATCAATATTTTTTACAAATTTGTTAACTTTTTGTTTACAAGTAACGCTTCAAATCATCTGGGTTGATACAATTAGTCATCGCAGACTGCATGGTAATGATGCCTTGCTTCGCTAGCATTGCCAGGTGATTATCTAATGTTTGCATACCCAACTTAGTTCCTGTCTGCATGGCTGTGGTAATCTGATGGACTTTTTCATCACGAATCATATTTCGGATACCATCTGTCATCACGAGAATTTCCATGGCCAGTGCACGACCTCTGGAATCCGCACGTACAATTAAGTTTTGCGTGATAATCCCCTCTAGGATATTGGCAAGTTGGATACGAATCTGACGTTGCTGATTTGACGGGAAACTATCAATCATACGGTCTACCGTATTGGCTGCACCTTTTGTATGTAGTGTAGAAAGTACCAAGTGCCCTGTCTCTGCTGCGGTGATGGCTGCTTGGATCGTCTCTAAGTCACGCATCTCTCCAAGGAGGATAACATCAGGGTCTTCACGCATGGCAGAACGTAGTGCACGAGCAAAGCTCTTAGTATCATCCCCTACTTCACGTTGGTTAACGATACAATTACCATGTTTGTATAAGTACTCGATAGGATCTTCTATAGTAATGATATGACTTCTTCTCGTCTTATTGATGTGGTCAATGATGGCCGCTAGTGTGGTGGATTTACCACTACCTGTAGGTCCTGTCACTAAGATAAGTCCTCTTGGCTTTGCTGCTAAGTCTTTCAATACTGGTGGCAACCCTAGTTCATCTAACGTAGGTATACGGTTAATCAATAGACGTATGGCTACACAGTAGCTACTTCTCTGCTTATAAGCATTAACACGGAATCGCCCAATCCCTTCGATAACGAATGAAAAGTCTACGTCTCCTTGTTCTTCAAGTGTTATTGCACGTTCTTTATTCACAATAGAAAAGACTAATTGCTTTGCCATATCTGGCAAAATAGTAGGATAATCCCCTAATGGTACAAGACTACCATTAAGCCTCACCATCGGAGGCACCCCTACTGTAATATGTAAGTCTGAGCCGCCTTTCATAGCAGCTTCTCTTAACATCTGTTCGATACTAAGCATAAATCCTCTCTCCCCCCCTTAATCAATGCTATAAGTAATCTTCATGTACTCCTCTGTTGTCGTTTTCCCTTCTAGGATAAGCTCTCGCATATTATCACTCAAAAGCCTTGTATCATTTCCTTGTGCATACTTACGTATTTCCTCTGACTGTGCCCCTTTATTAATTAATTGTTTAAGGCCTGCATCTACAACGATAATCTCATGAATGCCCATACGCCCTTTATAACCCGTGCCATTACACATCGGACATCCTTCCCCTTTATAAAGCGTCACAGGTTCTTCTATCTGTAATAATCGCATTTCATCTTCTTTACTCGTATACGGCTTCTTGCAGTGTTGACAAATGCGTCTTGTCAGACGCTGGGCGATAACCCCTACCAAAGCTGATGATACCATATAAGCCTCTGTCCCCATATCAACTAGACGTACAATGGTGCTCGCTGCATCATTGGTATGGAGTGTACTAAATACCAAGTGCCCTGTAATGGCTGAACGAATGGCGATACTCGCTGTTTCACCATCACGAATCTCCCCTACCATGATAACGTCCGGGTCTTGACGTAGGATGGAGCGAAGGCCACTGGCAAAAGTAAGGCCTGCTTTATTATTAATCTGTACTTGATTAACCCCATCCAACTTCTTCTCTACTGGATCTTCTAAAGTAATAATGTTATCCGTCGGTTTATTTCTATCACCTAAGATGGCATACAGTGTCGTGGACTTACCACTTCCTGTAGGCCCTGTGACGAGGATAACCCCATTAGGACTCTTTATAATCTTATCAAAAAGCTTTCTATTGTGTGCTGTCAAACCTAATTCCTCTACGCCTAGCAAACTATTATCTTGTGTATTCAAGATACGGATAACGACTTTCTCACCATAAGTTGTGGGAAGAACTGACACACGGACGTCTACTTTTTTGCCATCTTCTATCAGTTCGAACCGCCCATCTTGTGGTGCACGCTTCTCAGCGATATTCATATTCCCCATAATTTTAAGACGGGTAACGATGGCATCATGTGCTGCTTTATTGATCTGCATCTGCTCATGAAGTTCCCCATCGATACGCATACGCACACGGGTATACTGCCTTCCCGCCTCGATATGGATATCACTGGCCTCCATACGTACCCCTTGCTCTACGATAGAGTTTACCATTTTTACAACGGGTGCATTTTCGATGACACCATTACTATCTACCGAAGCACCTACATCGATGATCTGGCGAGTCTTAAACTCCTGTTGGAGTTCCTTCGCTGCCATCATTGCCTGACGTCCACTGTAGCATTTCTCTATATTACGTTCGATCTCAGATTTGGTAGATATAACCGTTGTAATCTCCATCTTAGTAGCAATACGCATCTCTTCTACCGCATAAAGATTTAGTGGATCATTCATAGCTATAGTAAGCATATTCCCATTTTTTCCGATAGGTAATGCGGTATACTTTCTCGCTAAACCTTCGTCCAGGATGTTAACGATTTCATTTTCTACTGGATACGTCCGTAGATTAATAAAAGGGACGCGTAATCTTCTAGATAATGATTGGACAAACTGCTCTTCTGTTATGTACTTCAAATTGATAAGCAAATCGCCGATACGCTTATCAGGATAGGTTGACTTCTGTAATTTAAGGGCATTCTCTAGCTGTGCTTGGGTGATAAGCCCATCTTCTATAAGAATATCCCCTATACGTAGGTTTTTTTTCATATTCCCTCCTCTTTATGGGGTTGTAATAGAAGTTGGCAAACTATACTGAATATAATTTCTATTACTTCCTGTCGTTACGATCTTTTCATCATTTACATCTGTTTTTAAGTTCATGAGGCTAGTGACTATTTTTTCATTGTATAATAGCTCACTACCTTCCTTTGCTGAAATGCTTATTTCCACGGAAACATTACTCTTCGTTGTGTATTCAATAATAATCTCATAATTCCCCAACAAAGATTTGCTACACAGTGATTGGGTCGTATTGGGAATTGCATTTCCCTTCTGTATTACTAGCTCTCCATCTGTAAAATACAATGCCCTTTGACTACTTGTTGTAAGCTCCGAAAGTGTCGTTGCCCCTGGTGATCTCCCTATTTGCATACTATTAGCTACTTCAATTTGCTCTAGCAAAGCTTGCTGTACAAATACAACAGCATCTTTGGCAGTAATCATCTTAGATGTTCGGTTAACAAGTTTATCATTTGTAAACATAATATTATACATAGGTACTGTTAATATTCCTATAATAGCTATAACAATTACTACTTCTAATAAGGTAATACCTTTGTGATTTGAATGATATATTTTACGTATTTTCATTCCCCTCCTATTAACTATTTAGTATATTCTTTAAATTCATATCCTCTTGCACCAAGAGATAGCCCTAAACTTGTTCCATATATCTTCAATCCACCTTCTCCCCCTTGGCTTGTTTGTAAACTTCCTATATACCCTATGTTATTATTATTTATAATTTCAATATTGTATGGCAAATTATTTACGTCTGTAAATAACATATATTCTTTGCTTGCGCCATCAATTCCAAGTACTGTTGGATCGATATTTACTACACCCGCATTCAAAATAGCTTTTCCTGTAATTGGATCCATATTAACTTGATTTGTAACTGGGTTACATACTGGAGATCCTTCAATACGATAAGCTGGATGTGTAGCACTAATCCCTGTCTGTCCATTTGTTGCCCCGGTTCGTTTAACGCCTATTAGTATTTTAGAGTTAACTTCTTTTGTGCCTAAAACATATGCCTTATCTGCGGTTAGTTCCTGCTCCTTCCACGTCCACCAACCTACTCCTGCTAATGGTGTTTCTTCGACATACTGTACATACAGTTTATCATCTACATCTTGATAGATAGTAATATCACCCTCAGATAAAATAGTTTCAATACTTCTTCCACCAACCTCAGATGATGTAGGGTTAGTTGGCCTACCTATTGTAGGAACATAATTTTTAAGTCCTTTTGTAATGCCCTCTTTATACTTAGGCCCATTATATGGATTACCATCATATTTAGTATATTTAATAGGACTACCCTCTATTTCTGCCACTCCATTACTTCCACTCTTTATAGTATCCACCTTAAGTTCTATCATACCACTAGCCTTCATATGGCTATTAACTATTAATTCTTTGGCCTTAATACTAATTTTCCCATTAGGTGCCTCTATTGAATTCACTTCTACTACTCCATTTGGACCTGCATCAATAGTTATATCTGTCCCCCCCATTGGTGGGCCTATTACATAGTATGACCATAAATCTTTCACCTGTATTTTAGGGCTACTTCCGTTTACTTTAATGTCAATTCTACCAAATGCAGTCACATCTTTTACCTTTATACTATCCTTACCTTCTATAACTATATCTCTCGCTGTAGATAAAATTTCCTTATTAATTTCCACTGGCTCAGAAGAATTAATAATAATACTATTATCTCCTTCAAATGCTCTATGGATGCTTCCTATTCCTTTTTGAACAATTCCTTTTAATTGGCTATTTATTGTATTTGCATTATTTGTTCCCTGTACCTCTGCGCTAATTAAGAATTGACCTAGATTAGGTTGATTATCTTCTACTTTAACTGTCCCTTCCCACTTCTGCCCTACTTCATCTATAAACTCTATCCTCCCTTGCTCTGTATTGGTTTTGCTTACCCATTCTCCCAATCTTACTTCCGGCATCTCACTAGGATGATTCATAATATCACTTTTCACAGCATCTACTACAGATTTTGCTACATAATTAGCTTGTTGATACTGAGTCTCTCTTATAGCATACTTATGAGATACTTGTGCCTTTGTAATAAGCATTGTTCCTATAAGAAGAATAACTGTAAAAATAATAATAACTAATACAAGTATACTTCCATTTTCATTTCTTTTCACATTTACCCCTCCTACTGTGGTTTAAAATACTTATACTTCACACCATCTATATCTACTGTATGGTATGATCCACCTATTGAAATACTCGTTACACTTGGAAAGTTAATAATCATTTGAGATCCTGTTACAATTACCTCTGACACACTTGAAACAGTTGTTCCTGCAAGCACTGTAGCTGCTTGATTATGTTTGTTCGTCATATTGTTTGATAGTTTTGTAATATTTCCACCTACCGTCAGCAAACTACAAAACAAACTCATAACAAGCACAAAAATAACCATTGCAATGAGTGTCTCTAGTAATGTAAACCCTTCTTTTCTCTCTTTCACACGACCTCCCCCTTAAAATGCATACTTATCAAAGTGACCGTCATTTTCTTTATGGATACTATAGATTGATACATTGATAGCTACTTCTTTTTCAGCTGGTTCATTATACCCTGCCATTGGTAAGTTCTCTACAATGACATGTTTATCCATAGCCGACAGGTTGTGTACGAAGTTCAAGATATTTTGCTGATTGCCCTTGAGTGATAAGCTGATGCTATTACGAATGACTTGGTCACTACCTTCTCCCGGCAATGCGGCTACTTCTCCTGTCATACCTTCTGCTGCTACTTCACCATTGGCATTTACCATACCTTGATAAAAGGTTCCGATGGCATAAGTAGGGTTCGTAATAGATACTGTATAAGGCGATACTTGAGTAATTTGTTGGTCAGATAAAGTCAAGTTCTTCACCTCTACCCCTGCTTGACGTGTCATATCCATAATCCAGCGTTGGATGTACTCTTTGTCTGTGGCTTTAAAGAATGGTACCACCATTTCTTCTGTGGCAAGTATGGTCGCCTCGATTTCCTCATCAATCCCTGCACCTGCTGCAAGTTTCATTTGCATATCTGCTTCTTGTTGCTTTGCGACCTCTAGCTGTGCTTCTAGTTCACTGTGCTTTTCAAAGCTTGGCATCATAATAAAGCGGACACACACCACAAGAGTTGCTACGAAAGCAAGTATGTATAATAAATTCTTTTCTTTACTGGTTAGCTGCATCTTTTTCACCTCCTGGTAATAAACCAATGGTTATACTACTCTCGTACTCTGTCTCTGATTTTTGGAAACCTGAGTACCCGATGGCATACACGGTATCAACAGACTTCAGACTATGAACGTACTGTGCGATTTTATCTTCTGTATCACTTTTACACTGCAGTGATATATTACCACCAGAGTATTGGAAGTCTGTAACAACGACACCACCTGGTAGAAGACCTACAATGCTTTGTACCATTGCCTTATCTGGCTGGATAATAGTCCCTAACTTATAGTTTGCCAGTGCGATGGCATCATGGTAATTGGTCACGTTAGTCAGCACTAGTTGCTTTTTCTCGATTGCCGCTACTTTTTCTAGTGTCTCTGGTGAGTTGATGTATGCGTTAATGCGATCGATTTCGCCTTGTACATCTACTTTCTTAATTTGCATCACACTGCTTGTAATCATAGTAATGATCAACACTCCTGCGATAGCTACTACTTGTATAGCAGCTGTCTTCGAAATGTTTTTTTCTCTTCTTTCGACTTCTTTATATCTGTCAAAAAAGTTAATATCTTTAATTAGCATTTTCCCTCACCCCCATTAATCCAGACGTACTAATGCGCCAACGGCATTCACGTACTGTGGTAATCTGTCTACTTTACAAACCCTAGGACTTACGATATCTGTAATGATGCCTACTTCAACGTCCATATAGGATTGGATATACTCGGTAAGGCCGCGCATATTTGCCATGGCACCACAAAGGTATATATGACTTACAGGGCTCATCTGCCCTTTCGTTCCCATACTCATATGGAACTGCATCACGCGCTGAAGCTGGTCTACGATATTTGATAAGTAAAGTGAAATGGTATTATCAAGTACTGCGTCTTTACTTAAAGCTTCTGGCGATAAGTCAAGGCGTGCAAAGTCTACACCTACGGTTTTTAATTTACCAAGTGATACAAGAGTTCTTTCGTACTGTTCGGTATTAATGAGCATACGTCTTGCAAAGACACGTGTACTATCTCGGAATAAGTAGGTATTCATATAGGTATTACCGATATCTGCTACGATTAAGTTACGATAGTCGATATCACTACTGGATAAGATGAATTTATACACTGCATTTTGATGAATGTCTAATGCCACAGGTATAAGCTTTAATGACTTCGCCATATCCCAGTACTGCTTGATAATCTCCTTTGATAAGGCTACCGTATCAATAGAGAACGTCCCATCTTCATTTTTATCAATGTCTGTAAAGTCTACGACGTGTGGCTCTGGGAAGTTCATCAGTCCATTCATCTCATTTTGCAAGATAGGCAAAGTCTCTGCTTTCTTTACGTTAGGGATGATAAACTTGCGGCTCACCATGGAACCTGGATTTACCGTAAAGACCACTTGCTTTGTATGGATCTTGTATTTCTGAATCATCGTACGAAGCTTTGATGTTATTTCCTCAATGTTATTAATCTCACCATCCATTAAAGCCCCTTCTGGTGTTGGTTCCGTAATATGTCTTGAAATCTTAAAACGTTTGCTCTTGTATTCGCCTTCTACCATATGTATATGTCTACTTCCAATATCAATTGCTAATAACATGTTTCTCCCCTACTTTCTTTTATTTTTATCCGATATTGCCCATCATCTCGTACATTGGTGGTAAGATTGATCCGATAATAACCGCGATAATCATCCCTAATGTAATAAGCATCACTGGCTCCAGTAGTGCCACCATCTTTTGAATGGCTGCGTCAGCTTCTTCCGAATAGTAATGTGCTGTCTTTTCAAGGATTTCTTCTAAACGTCCTGACTCTTCACCAATGAGAATCATATTTGGAAGCATCGGTGGAAAAATCCCTATTTGCTTCATGGCTTCAGATAAAGCAACCCCTTTGCTTACATCTTCTTTTGCTTTGTCAAACCCTTGATCGATATATGTATTATTCAGTACCCTCTGGGTAATCTCCATAACTTCCATGAGAGACATACCTGTAGCATAAAGGGTCGCTGTGGTTTCAGCGAAACGGGAACTCATAATAATTTTATTGAGCTTACCTACCTTAGGACATGTAAGCTTCGTCTTATCAAACCATCTTCTCGCTGCTTCCGTACGACTTGCGATATACACCACAATGCCAATAGCACAGAAAAGTGCCAGTGCTGCAAGGCCTTGATCCGTCAAGAAATTACTAATGCTCATCAAAATCTTTGTAGGCACTGGTAAGTCCCCATACTCTGCAAACATATCGGCAAAGGTTGGTACCACGAATAAAAGCAAAAGAATAACAACCCCTACTGATACAACCCCTAGTATCATCGGGTAAACCATGGCATTTTTCACCTTATTGTTCAATTTGTTTTCTTTTTCGTAGTGATCCGCCATACGTGTCAGCGTCACATCTAAGGTACCACTTTCCTCTCCACACTCCACCATACTGATAAAAAGGTTTGGAAAAGCCTTACCTTGTGCTTTTAAGCTAGCTGAAAGCGCATTTCCTTTTTGTACGTCTTCATAGACATTCAGTAGGATGCTCTTAATCTTTGGATCTTCCGCTTGCTGGTACAAAATATCGATACACTTGATAAGGGATACCCCTGACTCAAGCATCGTTGCAAACTGCCTACTTAAAATAACCAGTTCCTTCATCGGAATCTTCGCACTCTTAACGGCTTTTTTCTCACTGTATTCCGTATAATCCACACAGTACAGTCCTTTTTCACGTAAGGCATTCAAGAATGCATCTTTATTTTGTGCTTCAAGTGTTCCTTTTTCCGGATTCCCTTCTTTATCTTTCGCTACATATCTGAAAGTTGCCACACAATTCCCCCCTAAACAATAATATAAGTGCAATAAACTTGTAATTCTTATTATACTACATTTTTATGTATTTTTACAACAAAACACAATTAACTTTTAAATATTAAGAACATTTTAATTGCACAATAAAACAGCATCCTTTGGACGCTGTTTTAGATACAATCTATTCAATAATAAATTCCTCAACGCTTTTTTGCAGTGTATCCACGTTGCCTACTAGTTTTTCTGAACACATACTCATACGATCTGCACCTTCACTTTGCTCGGTGCTTGCAGATAATAATTCTTCCGTCAGTGCCACTACTTCTTGGACAATGGTTTGGATACACTCCATAGATTCTTTGGTCTCATCTTTACTTACCGCCATCTGCCCCATCGCCCCATGAATCACTTGCATTTCATGACTTACACTCGTCATCGCCTGTGCAATGTCTGCAAAAGCTTTATTAGTCTTCTCTACCACTTGGCGCTGCTCTTCAAATACTTTAGATGCCTTATGGGCCCCTTCTACTGTTTGCTTTGTCTGCTCTTGAATCCCTTCGATAATGCCACGTATTTTCATAGTGGCATCCTTTGATTGAATGGCAAGCTTACGTACTTCATCTGCTACTACCCCAAAGCCTCTACCATAAGCGCCTGCTCTCGCTGCTTCAATAGCTGCATTCAGTGAAAGAAGATTGGTTTGCTCACTGATGCCTTCAATCAAGTGAATCACATCTTTGATACGTGAAGCACTTGCATCTAATGTGAGGATGTCCTCTTCAATGGTTTTTGTAATATGGCTAGACGCAATGGTCTGTGCATTTAATTCTTTGATGGTCACGCTTGCATTGTTACTAATTCGGGTCGTTTCATGGGTCACGCGGTCAATTTCATTCATCTTACCAGCCACTTCATTGATAATATTCGCTAAATTTTGCATACGCACCATAGAGTATTCCACTTCATTGGCTTGCTCATTGGCTCCTACTACAATTTCTTGAATAGCACTAGATACTTGACCGGCTGTTTCTTTCGTTCCTGTGGCCATACAGGATACGTCCACTGAATTATCTCGCACGTAGGTTACCACAGCTGTCGTTTGACTGATGAGCTGACGAATTTTCTCCATCATATGATTGAAGGACTGCGCCAACACCTCAATTTCTCTATCTCCTTTGATGTGCATATCTACCATCAAATTACCTTCCTCAGCTTGCTGCATGCATTTAACAATACGTTGTATAGGCTTTGCAATACCTCCTGATATATAGATAGCTATCCCAATGGCAGCCAGTGCAATCACACATGATATAACAGCTATCATATACTGCACATTTCTTACTTCACTCATCATCTGATCCATACTATTATTCATAACAACCATCCACTTACCACTATTACATGGCGTGTACATCACGAAGTTTTCTTTGCCCTTTATGGCTTCATTAGGTGTAGCAAAACTAAATAATGCTGCATCATCAAAAAGGGTAGGTTCCACTACTTCCATACTTTGATTGACCAAACTCTTATCTTGATGTACCAATAATTTTTTCTGTTCATCAAGAAGGTAAATAGCGGCATGTTGACCATCTAATTGCAAACTATCTATTTGCTTTTGAAAATCTGAACCATAGACTTTAAAAATAGCCACCCCTATGCTTTTTCCTGTATCTGGATTCACCATATTTCTCATTGCCAGCAGTTCTTTTTCTGTACCATAGCCATTGTACCACTTCGTCGAACCAGCACCTGTGACTTCTTCCAGCATACCATTCTCCTCTAAAGCTTTCCACTCTAAACTTTTCGTATCATTAAATCGATCGCCTTGCATATTCTGACCATTGGGTGTAACGAGCATAATACCTTTTACATAGGTACTGCTCGATATGACTGCTTCAAAAGCTGCTTGGATTGCACTATGTACTTCGTATTCCTTGTTCCCTCTACTATAAAGCACCATATTTTTAATCGTTTGAGGATTTCCCATTAGACTTATAAACTCTTTATCGATTTCACCCACCATCAGATCGATATTTTTACCCATTAATGTAACTACTTTTTCCGAGTAAAAGCTCACCTCTTCTTCGATAGCTTTTACCGATTGTGTAATAGCAAAGCCTCCTACAATAAGAATAGGAATAATTGTTACTAGCAAAAATGTAACGGTTAACTTTTGTCTAATACCCATTTTTTTCATATTCATTTCCCCCATTCATTCACACTCAACCCTTTTTTTATATTCGTGTTATGATTATGACTTTATTGTATAACATTTTTCACAAAATGTCATTAATATAGTTATTTTTATGAAAATAAATAATAAAAAAAGATTGATTTCCCTCGAAAGGAAAATCAATCTTTTTTCATTAGTTATGTCTTATTTGTTTGATTCTTCGATTGCTACAGCAACTGCTACAGTCATACCAACCATTGGGTTGTTACCTGCACCGATAAGACCCATCATTTCCACGTGTGCTGGAACTGATGATGAACCTGCGAATTGTGCATCT
>JBOGBZ010000153.1:0-7424 GCA_051656485.1 Cellulosilyticaceae bacterium | reverse complement strand
GTACCTCCTCTTTCGTGCGTCTATATGCTTTAATGTCTATTTTAACAAAAAAACGCACTTATGAAAAGTGCGTCTTTTAAATTTATCATACTTTCGTGATATCTGCAAATAAATCTTTGTTTTCCTCGATACTTGTCGTATTACCAAATACACAATACTGATTTTCTTCAATCACACTCTGAATAATCGGTGCATAGGAACGTAGTCTTTCATTATCAGTCTCAAAGATCTCATCACGTATTTTTTGGAGCTCTTCTTTCGTTGTACCTAAGAGGTAGTAAATACATGCTGCTGCCCCTTCTGTGGATGGTGTATAAGGGAAGTCCATCCCACTGATGGTTCCGATAAGGTACTGTAAAAGCTCACGCTCTGATAAGTTTAAGTTCGCTACATAATCGGATACTGCTCGGTAAACTTCCATTGTCTTTTCTACATTTGGATCACGGTAAGAAACGAAGAACATATTGCCACTCTTTCTAAAGTCTGCAAAACATCCATAAGCACCATTTTTCACACGTACTTCATTCCATAGGTAATCTGTGGCTAAGATAGATTTAAGCATCTGCATACCACCATGATAACTATAGCCTTTATCTTTAAAGTTATAGCCCATCGCCACATAGTTGACATTACCTGGATACACTAACGCTTCTTGAATGGTATGCTTCATGAATTTCTGTTGTAACGGCTGGATAGCTGTCTTTGGCAAGGTATCTAATGTCTTCTGAATCACTTGCATACAAGTAGCTACTTCTTTTTCATCTACTGTTAGACCGACTTTATAGCGTAAGCCATTACTTAAGTAGCTATAAGCGTTTTGTAATTTTTGCATCGTTTGCTCTTTATTGGTTTCCCAGTTATCTGCGAGATCGCATACCATATGGTAGAAGGTAAGCCCTTTCGTTTCTTCTTCAAAGGCTTCTACTGGTGAAAAGCTAGAAAGCAGTCTGCTATAAGCAATCTTATGCCCTTCACTACTAATTGCCATCTCCATCATCGAGCGCATTTCTTTGATAATTTCATACACACGCTCATAATTATCCATCTTGGTATCTGCGATGATTTCTTTCATAATGCTTACTTGAGCATCTAATTCATGGAGCAGTGCCTTGGATTTGATCACAAATACTTTCTTGAAGTTTTCAGGGTCTTCTAGCGTATGCATCGCCTGGATATGGAACTCGATGCCCCCTAAATGTTCGTCAATGGCCATCGAAAGCTCTTCATAACTATAGTTCTTGGTATTTAGCTTACTAAGCATCCCTACCATCATCCCTAGATAAGGCATATACCCATTCTCTATGCCACTTAAATCAATCATCCATGTCATATAAGCGATTTGGTTGGTAAAGGTAGGGGTAATGATGTATTCACAGTTATTTAAAGTTTCCACTTTAAAACGAGGGAACTTGATGTCTCTTTCTAAGTCTTCTTTTTCTAAAAGTGGAATGCACGCACGTTGCTCTTCCGTATCGATGACTTCTTGATAGGCATTGAACTTAAGTGTCTTCTCCACTGCTTCATTCAATGTTTTTTCATCCCAACTTGCTTTGATTTTTTCAAGTTTTTCTGTTACTTGTTGTTGGATTTCTTGGTCAAGTCCTACCTTTGGATAGAGAAGCATCTTGATGCCATGGGTGTTGTTCAGTAAGTACTTTTCGATGAGGCTTTCAAAGTACCCTGTGCCTTGTTTTTCATGGATGTTCTTTAAGATTTCTTCAGTACGAAGGTAAATAAGAGGATCTTTATCATACATCCAACTCTTCATACATCCTATATAGTAGAGAAGCCCTTTAGAGTAACCTTTAAAGTCCCCTTCACGAAGTTCAAACTCTTTTACTTGGATTGCACCTTTAAGAAGGGCCTCAGGAATGCCTTCTTTTACGAGACGTCTAAGCTCTGCATCAATGACTTCATAAAAAGCATCTTTCTTTTCTTCACTTACGTTTTTCGCCATAATAGTGAAGATTGGCTGCTTCATATGTGTCTGGAAAGCACCAAAAGCATCGTCGCCTATTCCTTTTTGGATAAGGGCTTTTTTCAGTGGTGAAGCTGGTGTCTCAAGTAAGATATACTCTAAAATCCCCATCTCTACCATTAACTGACGGTTAACAGTCTCATCCACTACACAGTTATAAGATACATACAGTTGGTTTGGCTTTTCTTCTGCCACAGAATAAGGATAAGACACTTCTCTTATGGCTTCAAATGGTTTTTGGTAGCCAATGGTAGAATCAATGTCTTGATATTCAAATTTTGACAGATAGTTCTTGTCGATAAAGCCTAGCACTTCTTCTAAGTCCATCTTGCCATAAAGGCCAATGTATGCATTGGATGGGTGGTAATACTTCTTGTGGAAGTCTAAGAAATCTTCTTCTGTTAAATTCGGAATGGCTTCTGGTGCCCCACCTGATTCATTGCTATAAATCGTATCTGGGAACAAGGATTCCTTGATTTTTCTAAAGCCTACTTCTTCTGGTGAAGAAAATGCACCCTTCATCTCATTATAGACAACCCCTTTATACTCAAGCGGTGCCTCTGGCGATTCGATGTGATAACGCCAGCCTTCTTGCATAAGAATATACGGATTCTTATAAATGTTAGGGAAGAACACTGCATCCAGATAGACGTCCATTAAGTTATGGAAGTCCGCATCATTTTCGCTAGAGATAGGATACATGGTCTTATCTGGGTAAGTCATGGCATTAAGATACGTATTCAGCGACCCTTTTGAAAGTTCAATAAAAGGATCTTTGAGTGGGTACTTTTCTGAGCCACAAAGAACCGAGTGCTCGATAATATGTGGTACCCCTGTACTATCTGGTGGTGGCGTTCTAAAAGTAATGCCGAAAGTTTTATGTGTATCTTCTGTTTCGAAGTAAAGTACTTTTGCTTTAGTTTCATTATGCTCATATTGATGCACTGTACAATCAATTTCACTTATATAGGCTTCTTGTAATTGCGTATAGCGTTTGATACTTGTTTTCATATGACACTCCTTACGTAATCAATTTAATGTATGTCTTATTATAGAGCCTTGTCAAATCTTTGTCTACTTTATAAGTTCTAAATACATACTCACTGTTATAAATTCTATGCCTTCTTTTTCCATTATAGGTATCATTTCTTTTAAAGCACGTGCTGTATGTGGCCCTTTTTGTGGCCCTACATGTCCTATGGCTATGGCTACGCCTTTTTCTTTGGCAATCTTCATAGTCTCCTTAAGCCTTTCTTTGACATAAGCTGTATCAGGTGTATTATCCAAAAATACATCTCGCTCCATAAAAGGAACCTCTAATGCTTCACTCCATTTTCTTGAAAGGGTAGGTGCCGTTGTCTTGCTATCTACAAAATATAACCCATTGCCTTTTGCATAGGCCATCAGTGCATGGACCGTGGTATCATTCTCCATGGCACGAGAACCCATATGATTATTCATACCTTTGGCATAAGGAATGTCTTCCTTGGCACTGTCCAAAATTTCCTTTACCTTCTCTTCACCCATGCCTGCAAAAATCCCCTTCGGCCCAAGCCAAGATGCCTTGCCTTGTTTTGGTTCTAATGGGACATGATAAATGATTTCTTTTCCTGCTTCATAAAGCTTAGTGGCATCTTGTGCGGCATAAGGCATACCTGGAATGACCGCAGCTGTAAGCGGAATAGGTAGCGCCGCAATACTATCTGTCCCTGCCATGCTATTTCCGAAATCATCAATAATGATAATAACATACGCTTTCTTCGGCTGTTCCTGCTCTTCTCCAAAACTTAAAGTCCCCATGCATAAAGCACTTAAGGCTATAAATAGTATTAAAAACAATGACTTTCTCTTCATCTTCTTACCTCATTTCATTACCATCATTTCTTTTTTGTAGTATGTGTTTTTAGACAAAAAAAAACACTTGTTTTACGCAAGTGTTTGAGGTTCTTTTTTGAGTTGTTCTAGAAAAGCTTCTCGACATTCCCAACAGCAGAAGAAATACTCTTTGCCGTTTTTCAAAATGCGATAGGCGTCTTTTTTCTCGATTTCTTTTCCACATGCGGGGTCCAGCACAAGTTCCTTTGACTCTTCCACTGGTGCTTGTGGCATTCCTGGCATAGGTGGCACTTCCCCAGGCTTACCTTCTATTGGTTTGATTTCTCCATTCACAATGGTGAACCCTTTGATATTTGGATTATCTTTATGCATCTTCATTACTTTTCTTACTTTAAACATATATCGTACTAAGTTAAATAAACTTAAGAGCATAAATACTAAAAAGACATTCATGACAATATCTAATAATACCATCGATTCTAATTCCTTTCTTCGTTGAAATAATGCTATTCTACTCCTATAATATGAATTTTTTTTGAATAATAGCCAACTCTTTTAAAAATTTTATATTGTTTTATCCATTCTATCGCTTAGAGCCCATAAAGAAAAGGGTAACCGTAGTTACCCCCTTTTATTCACCCTTAGATTTGCTGTAATGCTTGTTCTAAGTCTGCAATGATATCTTCTACATTCTCAATCCCTACACTTAAGCGGATAAGGCCAGGCCCGATGCCTGCTGCTTTAAGACCTTCATCACTTAATTGGCGATGGGTTGAACTTGCTGGATGAAGTACTGCTGTACGTGCATCTGCCACGTGAACCACAATGGCTGCAAGCTTAAGACTATCCATAAAACGAACGGCTTCTTCTTTACCGCCTTTAACCGTAAAGGAAATAACGCCGCTTGCACCTTTTGGTAAGTATTTTTTTGCTTTAGCGTATTCTTTACTTGACTCTAATAATGGATAAGACACACTCACGATTGATTCATGCTGCTCTAAATACTTAGCAACTTTAAGGGCATTTTCACTGTGTCGCTCCATACGTAGGTGAAGTGTCTCAAGCCCAAGATGTGTTAGAAAGGCATTTTGTGGGCTTAAGTAATTCCCCATATCACGGATAAACTGTACACGTGCTTTTGTAATATACCCTAGGTTCCCAAAGTCTTTGCTATAAGTTACGCCATGATAAGATACATCAGGCTCTGTAAACCCTTTGAATTTACCATTTGTATAGTCAAAACGTCCACTATCAACGATAATGCCGCCTACACTTGTGGCATGCCCATCCATATACTTCGTAGTCGAATGAATAACTACATCAGCCCCATGTTCCATTGGTCTACAAAGGTAAGGTGTAGCAAAGGTATTATCAATAATCAGTGGGATGCCATGGCTATGTGCCACTTCAGCCCAGTAAGCAATATCCATCACCACAAGTGCTGGATTCGCTATGGTCTCACCAAAGATTGCTTTTGTATTTGGTCTCACACATGCTGCTACTTCTTCTTTAGTAGCTTCTGGTGATACAAAGCTTACCTCTATCCCCATTTTCTTTAATGTAATCGCAAATAAATTGTATGTACCGCCATAAATAGAATTCAGTGATATAAAGTGGTCCCCTGCTTCACACACGTTCATTACTGATACCATCGATGCTGCTTGACCTGACGATGTACAAAGAGCCCCTACACCACCTTCTAGTGCTGCTACTTTATTTTCTAGTGCTTCTACTGTTGGGTTACTAATACGTGAATACATATGCCCTGGTACAGCTAAGTCAAAAAGTTTTGCCACATGCTCTGTACTATCATACTTATAAGTCGTACTTTGATAAATAGGAAGAACGCGTGGTTCCCCATTTTTAGGTTCATACCCTGCTTGAATAAGTTTTGTTTCTATTTGCCAATTGTGATCCATCTTCTCTGCCCCCTGTATATAAACTTTCTTTTTATTAAATATACTTTAAGAAATCCTCTGACTCCTCTTTTTCATCTTCTTCGCCTTCTTCACCTTCTTCGTCTTCTTCCTCATCCTCGTCGTAATCATCTTCATCTACATCTATCCTTGCTGCCTCTACTGCCTTCATCTCTTCTGACGCCTGGATATGCTTTGTGAAAATCTTTTGGATTGGTACAGAAGCGACAGCTGCTACAAAGACTGGCATAATCATAATGGTAAATGGAATCACCATACTTGCATACTGAAGTAAAACCACTACTACGACAATAAGTGCAGTAGATACGATATGTCTATGTGCCAGTACAAACGCTGTTAAAAACATATTCATCACTTTCATATGGAAACGTGAAAGTACTGCCAATACATAAATCGTAAGAATCGTTACTTCTACGGTCATCAGTAATGCAAGACCACTTAATACAATAGGTGCACCGCCTTCATAGCCTTCTATTAAGATACGGTAAGCAACTGTACTCGCCCACATCACACCTAAAATAAGGGTAATCGGAATAGACTGCACAAAGTTTTGTCTGTAACTCTTCCAGAAATCTCGCCATATGTAAGCATCTTCATCTCTCGACTTCTTTCCATATATATAGAACAAAGCCGATGTGGATGTGCCAATCGTGATGATCGGTAGACATCCTATAAACCATATAACAGTCAGTATAAGTGCATCTGAAACCTCTACCCCCGCCTTATACACTGGTCCATCTAAGTCAAATATTTTCATTCCTTTTCCCTCCTGATGCTGTTTTTAATATAAGTATACTAAGTATACTATATAGTGTGTATTTTGTACATACTGCTACCTTATTGAATAAATGTGTAGATTTTATAATTTTTTTCAACTTATAAAACTTTTTCTTGTTTTTTTATTGTAACACTCGTATAATTATACATTATAGGTTATATATATAAATTATTTTTGGGAGGGTTTACACATGAAAGAAAAAGTTGTTTTAGCGTATTCAGGTGGTTTAGATACTTCTGTTATTATTCCTTGGCTTAAAGAAAACTATGATTTTGATGTCATTGCAGTATGTATTAATGTAGGTCAAGATGCAGAACTTGTAGGGCTTGAAGAACGTGCTTTAAGCATGGGTGTAAGTAAAGTTTATGTAGAAAATGTCAAAGATGAATTCATGAAAGAGTACGTATTCCCAATGATTCAATCTGGTGCGATCTATGAATCAAAGTACTACCTTGGTACTTCTATCGCACGTGCAGTCATTGCTAAAACCTTAGTGAATGTGGCTTTAAAAGAAGGCGCTACTGCTATCTGCCACGGCTGTACGGGTAAAGGTAACGACCAAATCCGTTTCGAACTAGGTATTATGGCGCTTGCACCTCATCTTAAAGTAATCGCACCTTGGCGTATATGGGACATTTCTTCTCGTGAAGAAGAGATTGCTTACCTTGAAGAGCGTGGTCTTCCAGTACCAATGAAAAAAGAAGATAGCTACAGCCGTGACCGTAATATGTGGCATATTTCTCATGAAGGATTAGAGCTTGAAGATCCTTGGTGTGCACCAAACTACGAGACACTTCTCAAACTAGGTGTATCTCCTGAGATGGCACCCGATAAGGCGACTATCATTACCCTTACTTTTGACAAAGGTATCCCTACTCACCTTGACGGTGTAGCA
>JBOGBZ010000152.1:0-4041 GCA_051656485.1 Cellulosilyticaceae bacterium | reverse complement strand
AAAGAACTAGGGTACTTATTTTTCACTGATTATTACAGACAAGTCAGTGTAAACTAAAGAACCGCCGTATACTGAACAGTACGTACGGTGGTGTGAGAGGTCGGTAGATAAACTAATTATCTACCTCCTACTCGATTTTTAGAGTGGAGACATACCTAGAGTATCTAGTTTCTCTCCAGTGATATCTACATTCATTTTACTAGTGATATCTTTGTAGTGGCCAGCACGTCTACGTACACGGTAGTCGTCCATACCTTTGCCAGCTTCATAACCACCATTGATGATGTTGATTGTTACACCGAAGCAAGGTTCAGTACAGCCAAGTTTAATTTGTTCTGGTGTTGGCACCCACTTATTAGCCATAACATCATGACAAGATGGTTTTCTACCTTGAGGTGTCATCCAGAATGAAATAGCTGTCATAAAGCCAAGTGTTGGATCTTGGACAACTTTTTCAGGGTTTTGAAGAAGAATATCTTTGTCTCCATAGACAATGGCACTCATGAGACCATAGGTGTAATTCCAACTAAGTTGGATAGGACCACGACCATGATAACTCTTGCCGGCTACAGGAGGGAAGTCTTTGTTTGTACCATCGACATAACCGATCGCACTACTTCCGATATAGCTTACTTCTTCATTCCAATAAAGTCCCCAAGCAAGTTCGCCACCGGGTGCAGTTGCCCAGCCACCGCCAGTTTCATGTGCAAGGTTTGCTAGGAAAGCAGCAAGTTCACGCTTGCGATCTTTATCGTTACCTTCGGATAAGAAAGAACCAAAATCAACGATTTGTACGTCGATTGGTTTATTTAGATTCCATTCAGCATTGAAATCAGGACATTCAGAGATGAGAAGTTGTTTCTTTGTTGTCTTATCGAGACGCCATACACGTGTGTTCCATGCAGCACCACCACGTGTTTCTATTTTGTATTTTACATTAGCTACTTGATAGACGGCATCTTTTAGTCCTTCGTATGTATAGTATTCAGGGATGTTTTTGTTGTTGTATTCATTCCAACCAGCGGATCCGTGACGCATAGGGAAAAGTGCTTCAAAATCGGATTTTGATAATAAAGACTCTACTTTAGAAACGGCATTGCTTGGTGAAAAAGCTGGATTAATACCATCCCATAATGTATCTAATTGCTCAGGTGTTAAAGGGACGTTGGAATCGATAGGTGGTTCAGGATCGGGATTTGGGTTAGGATCAGGATCAGGATTGGGATCAACTATCGGTGTATTATTAAGTGTAATATTAGAAATGGTACCTGTTTTTGTACCACCACCACCGAAAGTGATAACACCATTAGCTGGAATACTATTATTCCAAGACATAGGTGTGAAAGTATAATGATTACCGTTGCGAGTCATCTTGGTATCCCAAGCACTTGTGATTTCACCGGAGTAGTCAAAGGATAAAGTCCAGTCGGTAAGGCGGGTAGACTTTGAGTTAGTAATGACAACGCTGTAGTTAAAACCACTGCCCCAATCGGAAGTGATGGCAAAGGTGACATCCTTTTGTGATGGATCAGGTTTTTCATTGGTTGTCCACCATTTGGCTTCGTAAAGAATACCGTTGTAGATTACTTGATCACCACCGGTATAGATTTCAGAAGCTTGCCATGAAGTTGCCTGAGCAGCGAATTGTACAGGGACAGATGTTGCTAAAAGTGTTTGTGGTACTGAAGAAAAAACAAGGAGTCCGCATGTTGCTAGAGATAATACCTTCTTTTTGGTTCTAGACCATTTTCTGTTCATAATCATTCCCCCTTTTTGATGAACAACTCTAGTATACCAGTGAAATCTGTTAAAGTTAATAAAATATTTAGAAAAATATACAATATTAAATTGACAATTACTTATTTAACCCATTAAATTAATAGTAAGAAGTGGGAATAGCAAGTAAAGAAAGGGTGAAAGAATGCAAGATGTATTTATTTCTTATTCATCAAGAAATAGAGAGGTAGCAGAAAAGATATGTATCGTATTGGAGGAAGAAGGAATTAAATGTTGGATTGCGCCTAGAAATATTACAGCAGGTAAAGAATGGGGAGAAGAAATCATTAAAGGAATAGAGACGAGTAAAGTATTATTACTGGTCTTTTCGGAAGCCTCTAATGAATCGACACAGGTGCTAAGAGAAGTAGAGCGAGCTGTAAGTAAGCGACTTAGTATTGTGAATTTTAGAATCGAGAATATTGAACCGACTAAATCGATGGAGTATTTTCTATATACAAACCACTGGGTTGAGGCTCATGAAGGTAAGGTAGATGAATATATACAAGCATTAAGTGAAACATTGAGACCTCTTTTGGAAGTTTACGAAGACAGAGGGTACGAACAAGGTGAGAGTATGCATAAGAGTGTACACCAAACTTATGCTAAAAAAAATAAATATAGAAAATGGTTAAAAATTGCAAGTGGTATAGGTATTGCTGTAGCTGTCATAGCAGCATTAATTTCTTTGAATACTATACGCCTGAAGGTAGAAAGAATCAATGAAGAGAATGGACAGATTGCTCAAGGGATAGAAGGCAGTCAAGGAAATGTGGTGCCAACAATAGGAGAAAAACAAGAAGAAAACAAAGAAAATACACATACAACAACGGATAGTACATTAAAGGACACAGAAGATTCGGAGGCACAACAAAAAGAAACAGGTGATATGCAAGGTTCAAATGAAGTTAATCATACAAACACACCAAGTAAGAATGATGAGGGTAAAACACCAATACAGGCGGGATCTGAAACTAAGGATGACAAAGATGCTCAAGTACAAGTAAGTGAAGTACCACAACTTAAGGTGGAGGTAGGAGACTATGTACGTTTTGGAACTTATCAAGGAACGCCTATTGATTGGATTGTTATTCGTGTTAGGGAAAATGGGAGTCCTCTACTTATAGCGAAAGAAATATTGACGCTTAAGTCTTTTGATGCTGCTGAAAGTGGTAAGTATAATGAAAGTAGTGCAGGAGAATTGTTTGATGTACATAAACCAAAGGAAAGTGTCTATACTGATTACACAGCACAGACACTTAGAGAGATGAAGGGGAGTAATCATTGGGGAAGTAGTAATATGAGGACGTGGCTCAACAGTGATAGTCGAAAGGTAGTATATAGTGATACTGCGCCTGTAAAAGAAGCGGTTTTGGGGAAATTGAATGACTACTATAAAGAAGCGGGATTTCTTTCAGAGTTTACAGCTAATGAAAAGGATAGAATTCAAAACACGACATATAAGTCAGTTCTTGCAGAAGCAGATGCTAGCAAGAAGAAAGCGGGGAGTGAAGTGTTTGGATTTAAAAAAGCAGCAATAAAGGAAAGTATCTATAATAGTAGTAATGCCTACTATGAAGAATTAACGGATAAAGTATTTTTGCTTTCGGTAGAAGAACTCATTGCATATATGGAAGATGAATATATAGAAATCAAGACGACCGTAACGGAAGAAGCTATAGCTAATGACAAGTCAGGGCATTACAAAGACCTAAAAGGTCAGACTGGTGGATATTATATGTGGTGGCTTAGAACACCTGTAGGACAAAGTGCAAGTGAGATGTGTGCAGTAGGGACAAAAGGAGATGTAGTCTATACTGAATATGCAGCAAACGCAGGAGTAGGGGTAAGGCCGGCTATTTATATAGATGTAAAGAATATGGGAGTAGAGGGAAGTGGAAGTGAGAAGCTTCCCTATATAATAAAGTAAGGAAAAATGACATTTTACCCACAAATTGTGGATAATCCTGTGGGTAAAATGTGAATCTTGCAATGAAAGTGTGGGTAACTAAAAAAACTTGAAAAAAAGCAAAAAAACATCAGAAATAGTGTTGACTTATGTATTGTTATAGTGCATAATAAGTCAAGTCAGCAGCGAACAACACGCTAACGACACAAGGCGTAAGGCCTTGATAATCAACAAACAAATGAACTTTGAAAATAAAATAACAACCAATAGACCAGTCGATTCATTGAGTACATGTACTCAAAAGTCAGTGCTAACTAATAGCACAAAAATTATTGTCAGATGACAAACTTTTTAAC
>JBOGBZ010000151.1:0-14402 GCA_051656485.1 Cellulosilyticaceae bacterium | reverse complement strand
CAAACTCTTGGATAGTGTAAGCAAAGCTTTCTCCTGTCTGATATCGTCTCCCAAAATTCATCTCATAAACTATACTTGCTACGATCAATCCCAACACAAGTATAATACTTACTATACTTATGATTATAATCATCCATCTGCTCCTCATCTTTGTGCTTTTCATTTTATCTCTTCCCTTTTCATTTAACTATGCATATCTCGAATACTCCTCCATGTTGTCCAATATCCAGCTACTACTTCCCATTGCTATATATGTATGACAGTATGGACAGTAATCTCCCTTACTTAGGTCCACTACTCCCCCACAGTTTTCGCACTGTGTTTCATGGTGAACCTCTCCTTTCGTGGTCTCTCCTAGCTTTCGTATAAATGTAAGTTTATAAGTCATCTGGTGTGCGAAGTATTTCTCACCTCTAACCACCTTATGTCTCTTCTGATCAAAGCGACCTTTCTCTACAAAGGCTTGTATTTCTATATCTATGTACTCATCCTTTGTATCTTTCCTATAATCTACGATTTGCATCGCCAAAAACTGCATAATGTGATGCTTCTCATAAGTATGTGTATCCTGCAATTCTTCTATCTGATAAGTGAGTAACTCATATAATGTATCTGAGGTTTTAAACTTCATGCCCTCTATGTCTAAATGCTCCCTGACTTCAAATACCTTCATAAGGACAGCTTCCGCATACTGTAATAATGCTTTTTCTTCAAAGTCTTTATCTCTTGCTTTAATGATTGTGAGATTCGCACTACTTGTCCTATACGCCATCTCTTTTTGCTGCTGTTTATAAGCTTTCTCATCAGCTATACTTTTTGCTTTTCTTTTCTTAATGCTTTTTATGATAAGTCCTACTATACTTATGGCTACGCTTATATAAATTAGCCCCTGTATAATGAGTGGTAATGTCTGTAAAAATTGTGCTATAGCTGCTAGCAATAATACTCCACCTATAATCAAAAAACAAATCAAATAGCCAGTCATCCTTTATAGCCCCTTTCTACCATAAATCATTTCTTCAATAAGCTCTTCTTCAATGCGCTCAATCACCCACTGAAACTTTCCTGAACTCACTTGATTGCCACAATACTCGCATATGCCCTTTATGGAAATTGCTAATGGTGCACCGCACCCTGGACAATGCTCGATATCAAACAAGTCACTATCTGCCTGCGTCTTTAAACCTTCTTGCCTTCTGAAAATTATCTTCATCTTCTTTACTAGCTTTGTATCTAAGTCACCCTCTAGGATTTCCCCCGTCTGCACGTCTTGAATAGCATTTTTATAATTCACTACACAAGCTACCTGTATGTACTCACTTTCTCCTGCTAACCAATAACCCACTATTTTAGCTTCTCTCATAAAGAATCGCTCATAAATCTCTACACGCTTATTAAGCTTTAATACCTGCATCTGCTGACACCAATCAGAATATAATGTATCTCCTAGTACAAGCCTTAGCTTATTTTCTTCTTTTTTACTTCTTGCAGTATAGGCCTCTGTAAGCATCTTTTTGGCACGTATCATAAATTTATCTTTGATAAACCCTGTATCTTTTCTCATAAGCACTGATAAATCTGCGTCCTGCTGCACATCCTTCAGTTTCTCATCATATACTTTTTCTCTGGTTCGTTGCCTACTTATACCTTTCTTACACATTTTAAAGACATAGTATACTGATCCACCTACGACGAGGAGACTTACGACGTATCCTATTACTTGTAGATGCATCCAAAAACTTATATAGTTTCCTTGTCCTAGCAGAATCCCTTGCAGATAAAATGGTAATATCCCTACCATACGAAAAGTACCTACTAATATGTAGATAAACATTGCCACAAATATGCCACTTCCTACATTGGTCAAAACTTTCTTCATACACTTTCCTATCCTTTTCTTTTATATTTCTTTATGCACTGTCCCCAAAATCCTATGACATAAAGTAGTCCTATCAGATAAAGCATAATTCCTATGCGTTCCATCAATGGCATATATCTACTATATCCTGTCACTATAAGTCTCACATACTTAGGTAACCACTCCAGCATTTTATAACTTACTAACACTACATAAATCAAAGCAAACTTAAAAATATAATCTCTCACACCTTGCTTAAGCATCCTCACTCACTTCTCCTCTATAGAAAAAGGCACCCGAAGGTACCTCTTATCTTTGCCATCCTATTACATTATCTACTGGCTGATACTGATTTGCTGGTTGTTGTATAAACATTGATTGCTCTTTAGGCATTGCCTGCTCTACCTTTAATCCTTCTATATTACAAAGAGTATTATGCTCATCTACCTTCATCCATGTATCTTTACCTAAATCTTTGTTTGCTTCTGTATCAGTAGAGCAAAGAAGTACTGCGCTATCATCTTCTTTTGAACGAATGAAGCCACCTACTGATTCTTCACTTAAAATATATTCCCCGTTATATTTAAGGCTAATGCTTTCATCTTTGTAGAAAGTAAGTAATGATTTTACTGCGTCAACATCGTTTAAATCCCCTATTTTGCGATAAAACTTCGTCTCCATCATTTCTTTTGGCATAAGTTCAATGGCGAATTTTGCTTCGTGAACAATATTCTTTTCTACTGCTACCAATATAGCATCCTTCATTTGTTTTGCAATAATTAAGTACTTGTTCTCAACCATAAAACCTTTCATTTCAATAGCACTCCCTAACATTTGTACCCCTCCTCAGTATTCTTTATCTTATGTCTTACTCCTATCAGTATAGCAAATAAATCTTACAGATTAAACACCAAAGTCCAAATTTTTTAATTTTTTAGCATTTTTCTTCATAATCCATACATACACGATTACATGCAATAGTTGCCACAAAAGCCCCTACTTTTTTGTGCTCAGGATGTACTTGATACTCCTGAAGTACTTCCGCAGTTTCAAATAAACTATTTAGCATCATATCAGCAGTACTTCCTTCTATCGGTGTTGTGATAAGTTCTAATTCTATAATGCCTGGTATTATATCTTTTAAAGCCTCTAGGTCAGCTTTCATCTTTGCAAGCTTTTCTACCTTTTCCTCTCCTGTGAATTCATCTTTCACATTCCACATAACGACATGTCTTACCATCATTTTTTCTCCTTTATTGATCACGTATTTTTCGCATTAAATAATCTTCTAACATACCTTTATAAAACTTCAAGTCCATAAAATCATAAATACCTGTCTTCTGTGCGATACGATAAAGCTTGATAAAAAGCTTATAAAACTCTGCATAGAATTGTGACTTACTCATATGGGTAGGCTCCAATACAAGATGCAGGAAATCCCAATCCTCTATGTCTTTTGAAGTCAGCTTATCTTTATATTCCTCATACAAAGGTGTGCCTGGTATCGGTGTGAAAATTGATACAGTGACGTACTTAAGGCTATTGTCTACAATCCACTTATAGAGGTTATTGAAGTACGCCTTAGTCGCATCAATAGGTGCAATCATAAGCCCTATGCAATGAGCACTGGTCTGATGAATAACTTCTACACAGCGACGATTCACATCTACCGATGTCTTTTTATTATACCCTGTAAGTTCGTCATCTGATACAGCTTCAAGTCCTACTAGGAAGTACTTAAAACCTATGTCTGCTAGTGCTTGTACGATATCTGCATGGGTAGATACAAAGTCAGCTCGTGCATAGCATATGTATGTCTTGTGAATATTTCTTTCTTTTACAAGTCGTATAAACGCCCACAAACGTTCTTGATCTACTAGAAAATCATCATCGACTATCTGTACATTCTGGCAATCCAGCTCTTCTAATTCTTGTATTACAAGATTTAAATCTCTGGCTACATAACGCCCTCCACTCAATAAGGTACAGTAGCAAAAATTACATCCATAGGGACAGGAAAAAGCAGTCTTTATAGTGGCTACTTCTGTAAGGTCTAAATATCTATAATAGCTTTTATACTTATAAAAATGCTCTCTATCCGGTATCGGTAGTGTATCAATACAAGTAGGCACAAGTTCATTGATTTGGTATCCCCCATCCACCTTATAGCCTAATCCATTAATGGTTTCTCTTTGTGTCTTGCCATATTGGATATGCTGTATCAGTTCTCTAAAAGCCTCCATCGACTCACTTCTCGATAGATAATCTACCGATTCATCGTAGAACCTCTCATAATTAAGCTGCACATGTACCCCTCCAAGTATAGTTGTGCACTGAGGGTTCAGTTCCTTAGCAAGTCTTGCAAACTTAATCATCAATTTTTCCTGGGTAATATACCCTGTAATCGCCACAATATCGGGCTGCTCTCTTCTAAGTACAGTTTCTACACTATCTCTCTCTACAAGTCCATCGTAGATGTAATCTTTATGACCTTCTTCTTTAAGTATGGTATGTAAGTATTCCAGTTCTAACGGTTCATTGTCCAACACCTTTGTAAAACTCAGTTTATTAGGTGCAGGTGGTCTGATCAATACTATTTTCATATGTTATTTCCTCGTTAAAAAGTTTTTAATATAAACACTAAACAAAGACTTGAAGCCAAATACCATCTTAAAAGTATTCTTAAGTGGAAAAGCCGTAAGAGTATACTTCACTGAATGCCAATTGCCATTCACTTTAATGGTTAATTTCAATACTTCCCAGTAGTACGCCTTTAAAGACATCTTAGATGGATAGATAAGTACATCCCCAAAATTCCATTTATCATAATCCTCTACTTTATAGATGAGCCTATCCTTAAACTCATCATATAGTGCTGTTAAAGGATGTGGCACAAGAGGTGAGAAGGTGATGAGCTCTGGTTTTAAAACACCTATGTACTTTACAAGTTTCTTAAAGTCTTTCTTTTCCCAATCAGGATGGATGATAAAAGATCCCCAGCAAGCTATACCATTTTCTCTAAGATACTCCGTAGCCTGTATATTCTCATCTACGGTGGCTGCTTTATGGTACTCTTTAAGTCTCGCATCATCAAAAGCTTCATACCCTACGATTACTGCTACAAGACCGTTTTTTCTAAGCCTTCCTAGAAGATGTGGTTTCTCGAGTATACTATTGACACTTCCATAGCACATGTACTCTTTATAGATGCCTTGCTCTTCTAAAAGCTCGCAAAATCTCGTCAGTCTCTTTTCATTGATGAGAAAATCATTATCACAGATGAATACATACGGTTCATCTAGACCTTTAATTTGCTCCACAATCTCTTCGATAGGTACTTCTCTTAAGCGGTCGCCCTCCAGCTTCCATCGCACACAAAACTTACATTTATTACGACACCCATAAGCGGACTGCAAAACTGCACAAGGCTGGTAACCTATATATTTATATTCCTTACGATACTTAGCTGTGGAACTTCTGTCTGGTATTACATATTCGTTCAGACAGAACTCTCCGTCATTTTCAAACCCCAAACTTTTGCTATAAATCCCCTCTAGTAGAATCGGTGGATTACCTTGCTCGATATTCTCTACAAATGCCCGCATATTTTTCCTAGTAGTCGACTTGAATACATAGTCTACTGCTTTTATGAAAAAAGAATTTGGGAAACAGGTAGCTTGTACACCTCCTACCCATACAGTTATCTGCTCATTATAAGACTTCACTTCTTTTGCAATGGCCAATACATTTTCTACATCTGTACACTGTGATGTAATCCCTACTATATCGGGCTTATAATCCTTCAAATAATCTTCTAACTTTCCGTTTTTCTCCACCATAAAATCTACTAACAACACTTCCACATCGATTTCTTTTAATAAAGTGGAGACACATTCTATCCCCATTGGCTCACCAAAAAGAAAGTTCTTAACTGTTGTAATATTTTTATTTACCCACGGCCTGATGAGTAACGCTTTCATGAAACACTCCCCTTTATGTTGTTTTTTTTATTATAGCATATATGTGTATAACATTCAGATTGTTTCAACTAAAAAAAACTTCCTATATGGTTCATAAGCCTCATAGGAAGTTTTCTCTATTATTGTATTACGCCTCTTGCTTTTTATAAAGAAAAGCGAAAAGTAAAATCATAATGATAAGTAGCAGGCTACACAAGTAACCACCTTCTAAACCAAAATTGCCACCATTCATCAAATTATCTTTTACACGATTCATCTGTATAAGACCTTTACCTAGTTCAAGTCCACTTACTTCCACACCAAAAAGATTCCCCATGGTAAAGTTCCATGTGATATGCCATCCGATACCCATCCATAGATTACCTGTCTTATAAGTGATAACCCCCAGCATTACCCCTGCCAAGAAAAGATTCACCACCGCTAGCGGTGCCACATTTGGATTTCCTAAGTGCATCGCTGAGAAAATTGCTGATGGTATAAGTATCGCCCATGCCGCGTGATGCTTTGCTGAAATCAAATGCTGGAAAGCCCCCCTTACCAGGATTTCTTCTCCAAATCCTACTGCCAAGAAAAGTATAAGCCCTAGCAGAAGTTCCTTCGTCACATAAATCCCCTCAAGAGTATAATCCCCTGTCAGTGTAAGTACGCCTATCATAATAGCTATACTTGCCATCCCAAGTACTAATCCTCCCACAAACTGCTTGGTACCTGTCTTAAATGGTGTAAGTCCCATATGTGCAGCTGGCTGATGCGTAATTAGTTTATACAATAGCACTGTCACTATGATATTGACGACGTTTCCCGCTGTACTTGTAAGTACTAAAAACCATGGTTCTGAAGTTAATGTGATGATACCATTCACCTGCCCCGTAACTCCCATATAAATGCCTACTGGAATCGTCAATGCTGAAATCACCATTACCTGTGCCATCATCGTCGCTGCATAGATTAATATAATCTGAATCCACGGTCTTAATTTACCATCTTCTCCTATAAAAAGTTTATTCATTATCGCCTACCCCCTTTTGATTTATTATATCAAAAATAATCTGACTATTCAATTTCTTAGTATGCATCATCCCACTTTTGCAAACTCTTCATAGGTTCCTGTGAACGACTCCCCATCGCTTGATGATGATTCTTGATAAGCTTCAAGAAAGATTCTTCATAGCCTTCTTCTTTTTGTAGCAATTCATACCCTAACTTTGGATGGTCATAATAGCACTTAACCATCGGCAATGTAAGCTTTTGCACTTTTCCCTTAGTGTACTTATGCAGAAGTACCATCATACTTTTTCTTATAGGTCCTATTGGGTATACAACTTTTCCTATATCATGTAAAAGCCCTAGACGTATCCACTCCTGTCTCACCTGAGGGGTCTTTATCTCTTCTCCTAATGCCTTAGCTACTTTTATACTATGCTTCTGCTCATAGACTTTAAGCTTCCAAAAAAGCTCTGCTTCTTTAGGTGTCAAATGCTGCTCCACAAATCTTTCCTCTTCTGTTGTTATGCGTGCAGTCATTGCCCACATAAATTGTCTAACGCGATAAGACATGTCTTTCTACCTCTCTAAATAAAAAAATGCTTCTTATAAGACACATTGTACCACATGTCTTTATAAGAAGCATTGCCCACTATTTCATTTTTCTAAAACGGTCATACCCTATCCATACTACCCATACATAGGCTAAAGTCTTTGGTATCATAAGCATACCTATCGGTCTAATAGTCGTTGCCCATAGTACAACTGGAATGTAAAAAGCAAATGATAAAAAGACTGCTACTGCCATCATCTTGTAATCTTTATCATTATGCTTCTTTGCTTCCTTATACATAAACCAGATAAGAAGGATACCCATAATTGCAAAAGGAATATTTCTATAAACACCCCATGAAACTGGCGCATAGTAGTTTAACCACTCGTTCTGAGGGAATAAACAAATAATGATACGAATGATTGCTAATGCATAAATTGTAACGGTAAGACCCTTTGTCTCTTCCTTTGTCTTATTAAAACGTATCTGCCAAATATGATAAAGAATCACATAGAAAATCGTCATAGTAATAGAAGTGATAAACTTCCCTACCCCTAATGCCGCTGCATTAGCTTCTAATCCTGTGGTTAAAAGACCATACGCTCTCGGTATCAGGTGAAAAGAATCCCCCAATCCTAATAATACTGACATATATCCAAATAGTTTTGTGTAACGTTCTTTACCTTTGATGATCATTTGTAAACCTAGTACCACAACTGTCGTCAAATACACAATGTCAAAAAGTGTCTCCATAATTGCTTGCATCATCATCTCTCCTTTATTTTAAAATTTATATGAACATTGTTCATTTGTGATTAAAAAAATTGAAATGAACATCACTTCAATATTTTCTTCAAAATACAATCAAAAAATACATAGTCATGGTCAAAGTTTCTTAACATCGTAAAAAAGTGGGTTAAGATAAAAGATGTAACTTTTTCTTCACCAAAAGCATTAATCACATCTAGATTAAATGCATGTTTTTTACTATCAAAATACATTCTAAAAAACTTTAAAAAATGCTCCATAAATTCTGCTTCTTTTTCTTTACCCTTAATCTTGTTGCCTACCGAAAGACTGGATAACTCTTCTAGCCAATTCTTCTCGAATTGCTCTAGATACTCTAATAGATAAAAATACAAGACTTCTAATTGCTGAAAGAAATCCAGACTCTCATTCAGACATTGGTGCATTCCTCTAAAGCACTGCTTCCAGAAATTCTCTATAATCGCAATAATCAAATCCATCTTCGTCGGATAATAATTATAGATGGTGCCTAATGCAATGCCACAATGAGCTGCAATCTTTCTCATATTAAGCTTACTTAAACCTTCCGCCTGTGCAAGTGCTATAGCTTCTGTTAAAATAAGCTGCTCTGGGTTTTCAATGATTCTAGAAATAGTATCACTCCTCAAATGAACATTGTTCATATCAATCATATCTCTTATTATTTTTTATGTCAATAGTCTATTATTTCCTTATATCTAAACCGTGCTCCATCTTTCGACTATTTTACATGTATGTTATACTCTTTTTACACAAATACTTACTATACTTCCATATAACAATAGCATCGATTTTTTGCTTATTTTTGTATTTTTAGAAGGGACATAACGATGGACAACACACAACAACTTGGTACAGAACGTATCGGAAAACTTTTTTTAAAATATTCTATTCCCAGTATTATTGGGATGCTTTTCTTCTCTATTTATATCGTTGTAGATGGCATTTTCGTAGGACAATCCGTAGGAGGACCTGCTCTTGCTGCGATTAATATAGCGATGCCATTTTTCAGTATCGCCATGGCAATTAGTATCATGCTTTCAGCTGGTGCCAATACCATCGTCGGCATCGAACTTGGTCAGGGCAATAAGGATAAAGCTCGTAAAACTTTTAGTTTAGCTTTCTATACCCTTATGATTTTATCTTCATCTGTCGCAGGATTGACACTTCTTTTCCTAGACCCTATATGCCGCTTACTAGGTGCCACAGATGAATTACTTCCTATGGTACGTCAGTATTTAGCTATACTTTGCTTCTTCACCCCTGTATTTACAACTGGTGGACTTCTCTCGACAGGTATCCGTACGATGGGTAAGCCTACTTATTCCATGGTATGTACCATTACGGGGTCTGTCTTAAATATTTTATTTGACTATTTGATGGTAGTCGTATGGGGCTGGGGTGTCGCTGGTGCAGCAATTGCCTCAGGTGTAGCCTTTGGTATCTCTTTCTTCGTAGGTTTTGTAGCTTACCTACCAAAAAGCTGTATCTTACGATTCACCACCTGTAAGGTAGACTTTAGAAAGATTGGGAAGTTCTTTTATAATGGTTCTTCTGAAGCACTAACGGAAGTAGCCGTAGCTTATTCGACTTATCTTTTCAATATGGTACTTCTGAAAAACATGGGGGAAATGGGCGTTTCTGCGTTCTCTATTATTTCTTATGTGACTTCATTGATTATCGCTATTTTACTCGGTATCTCTACTGGTATTAGCCCTATCACAAGCTATAACTACGGTGCAAAACAAGTAGACCGCGTCATCTCTCTGAATCAGCTAGGTATTAAAGTAATGGCTGTTCTAGGTGTTATTTGTACGGTAAGTATGTTTATCTTTGGTGAATCGCTCATCAAGCTCTTCGCGCCAAATGATCCTGAACTCATAAGCCTTACTATACAAGCGACCAACCTTTATTCCATAGCTTTCCTTATTAACGGTATGAATATTCTCGGTTCAGCATACTTTACAGCCTTAGAAGATGCTAAGACCTCTGCTACAATCTCACTTTTCAGAGGCATCATCTTCCTAACCCTTGGTATTGTACTCCTTCCGCTCTTTATAGGAGATGCAGGGATTTGGCTAGCTGTATTCTTCAGTGAAGCCATCACACTTGGGTATACCTTCTACCTATTCAAACGTTCTTATAAAAAACTTCGTACCATTGAAGCTTAGTATAAATGCCCCTAACATCCAGTGTTAGGGGCATTTATATTAGTGTGCTATTTTCTCTGCAAAAAAAGTCTCTGCCATTTCTGCTATCTCTTTCGCATTTGTTTGATACATTAAATGTGAATAGTCTACCAACTCATAACTCGCATCATCACCTAACTTTGCAAGATGTTTTTCTTGATATACCATCCCATCTTCTTTAAGTTGCTTAGAAGTAGCCTCAAGAGTAGGTTTTGAGATAATTTTGAGTACTGGAATTCCATCTGGTACTGAGATAGACTTAGTCTCTTCAATAAATTGTGGCAATGCTCCACCTATGTGAATCATCGTATCGTTAAACACTCTTTTTGTAAAAGTCTTAAGTAAACTTATTTCTTCTTCTGTATAACCGTTCTCTACCTTATAAGGAAGAGGTGCTATACTTAATTGGAATCTTGTAAAGCCTACATTTTGAAGGAACTTACTTAACTCATAAACCCATCCTACAGATGGTGCCTTCTTATTAACTTCAACCGTTGGTGTACTATCAATGAGTACCATCGCCTTTACTTCTTCTGGGTATTTGACTGCATAGTTTTCTGCAATGAACCCACCCATTGAGTGAGGCATAAAGATATAAGGTCCTTCAATGCCAGCACCTTTTAAAGCTGCTCTTGTTTCTTCGGTCATATTCTCTACTGTTCTCGCTTTATCGGCACCACTACTAAAACCTACACCTTTATAATCACAAATAACCACTCGGTACTTATCTGTAAGCTCTCGCATCAGTGGTCCATATTCTGCTTGTGGAAGACTTACACCATAACCTGCTAGAATAACGATAGTCTCTTCACCATTACCTTCAGTATAGACATTGATTTTGCCCCCATCTACTTCTATCATCTGTCCTTTAGGTACAAGTGTTGCATCTTCCTTCTTAAGTGCTGATTTATTGATAAAATATCCTATAACCATTAATACTGCTATAACCCCTATGATACTTCCTAAAATCATCATAAACTTTTTCCCCTTTGACTTTTTATTTTTTGCCATTACAATCTCCCCTTTTTTAAAATTTACTTATTTGTATAAGGTGACGATATGGTAGATAGCTGTCTGATCTTCCTATCAGGTGTCTTTTCTAACTCTAAGTATTTAGCCATAACTGCTCCTACTTCCCCTATCATTCTTACGTATTCATCATCTGTAAGATTAAATGTCGCTGTCCTCATGAAAAGCATATCTGCCTGTGGGTTGGCTCCCTCTCCCTCAAAGTAACGCTCAAACCGTGTCATAATCTCTAGCATGAACTGCATCGTTACCTGACTTGGTGACTGCTCCGCATAAGCATTCGCTTCTGTATTGAGTGCATATACTTTTTCTACTGTGCCTCGAATTTTATTTTCCTTTATCACTTTAATAAGTGTCGCATCTTCTAATGTATTGATATGTCTATAAAGCGTCGTTCTCGGTACATCATTCATCACTTCGACTAACTCTTTAGCCGTTGCAGATTCATGTAGCATAAGATGCTGAAGAATACGCATTCTTACAGGATTTAATGTAGCTTTTGATATACTCATTATCTTTTGCCCCTTTCATTAGTTCCACTTATGATTATAATACCATTTTTGAAATTGTAAATACCTTTTTTTAATTTTCTAAAAAAATATACTTATAGGCATTAACCTATAAGTATATCTTCTTGAATACGTTCTTCTTTTTTTATCGTTTTAATGCGATTGCTATACTTGATGCATGTCATGATGATGGCTAATAGACAGACTACATTACTCCAGAAAGAAAGTGATACACCCAGTATCCATGGACCTGTAGGATCTGTAAAATGGGTATTGATAATGCTTATATTAATAACCGCTAGGATTGCTAGTAATTTCATAATGCTTTTGTAGTGCTTAACTTTCGAATTAGCATCTGAATAAAGAGCAAAAGGTTTACCATCGTTTTCTTTTTCAAAATAATAATACCCAAGTGTATGATTAACTAATTGAACATCCACATCTCTCAGGAAATCTATGTATTTTTTGTCTTTTGAGCTAAACTCTACTTTTCTTTTTTCAACTTGGTAGATGTATCTCCCTTTTTCACATTGTTCAAATGTATAAGTGAAGCAAGAACGTTCTTTTAAACGGTAACCTTCTTCTACTAATGTGTTGAGCCACTTGGTTTCTTTATCTATATCAAAAAATAATCTTGTCTTATTCATCTACCTCATCTCCTCTCATAATGCTTGTTCCTAATGTCAGTACTTCTTGTAAACGCTCCATCTCACCTTCTACGATTGCTCTTCCTTCTGAAGTAATAAGATACGTCTTCTTTTTCTTGATGCCCTCTTCCCCTTGCTGACTAATCCAATCTTTTTCTACAAGTGTTGTGATGGCACCATATAGTGTGCCTGCCCCTAATGTAAGTCTGCCTTCTGTCTTCTCCTCTACAAATTGCATAATGCCATAGCCATGATTCGGCTTATACAATGCTAATAAAATGTACAGCGTCACTTCTGTTAAGGCCCCTACTTTGTTTGCTTTACTCATTGCCTACCTCCTTATTACGTTTTCCGATATATCTTTGACTGTAATATATTTATATCACCAACCGTAATATATTGTCAAGCATCTTATTTGGGTGCAATAAAAAAACACTTCATGATGAAGTGTTTTTTAACGTGCTATATATGCTACTGCTTGTCTTGCCATTTCTAATGCACCTTCTTTGGTAGCATTCCCACAGATAAAGAAACTTGGATGACAGAAGATACACCCTGCAATACCTGTGAGTTTTGTTAATTCTTCATCTCTTAAACCGCCCCAAGCTTCTGGCAAGTCGTAGCGTGCTTCAAATCCTTTAGTAGACTTAGGGACAGTCTGCACACGCCATGAACCTGTGATGTCTTGGAATACGACGAAGTATACTTCTTCTTCTGTGTCTAGATGAAGAAGGGCATCTTTCCAACCTACATGTTCTTCAAGTACTAAAAGATGTGTGTCCTTGATAGGCTGTGCTTGTAATTGACTTTCTATATAATTTCTATTGAAAAAGTGCTCTACATACTTACGTACAATCTTATAGAAAAACTGCTCTGCGAAAGCTACTGCTTCGAAGAAAGCTCTATCTACTTCTTCTCCTACTGCTCCAAATGGCATAAAACTACTGATGACATTGCTTATGGTCGTGATAGGAATCTCATAAGTATTGACATCCACACCATTGTCACTAGCATCTATTTGAGATATAAATTCATACCCTACATTTTGTACCACTTCTTCTATTTGTTTTTCATCCTTGAGGTCTGCAAACTGCTTTTGCACATAATCTTTTCCAAAATCTTTCCACAGAAGCCCAAAAGCACAGTAAGGAATCTCATCTTCTCTTAGGACTTTGTCTGCTTGATGATGATCATACTGACCGCCACCTACATCTGCAACGATGTCACATGTCTCGAGTACCTTTTCATCTCTTGTTCTTATTACTTCTAAATTATCCTTAATGCCTTTCATCATCGCTACTGCAAATACATCATCTGCATGAAAAACACCATTGTGTATAGCCATTCTAGTCATTTTATACCTCCAGTATATAGTCTACTTATTATTTTATTTAGATACTTCTATGGACATTATACTCGATGACCTTCTAAATATAAATAAAAGAAAAGTACTATAAAGCATACATTCTTTTAGTACTTTTCTTCTCATCTCTTATTATTTTACTGGATTACCCTCAAAATCTTTGTATTCACCTTTATTTTCTGGATTTCCCTTGTCATTTTGCATTTCATGAAGCTTTTGTCTTCTTAAACCTCTTCTTTGTTGCTTGCCTATATTAAGCTTGTTTGACATATCAACACATCCTTTCACTTGTTAGTTTGCAACACCTACAAGTTTTTATGTGTGCGTTATTTTACCAGCCTAATTGCTTGTTTTTTACTGTAAAGTGTGAATCATCATTTTTATAGACAATCTCAAACTTACCTGTATCATCTACGAGAACTTTTGTAAGGGTAGCTTGCCCCATAACTTCTGTATTTACATCTTCATCTTGGAAATAATACATAAGTGCCTTAAGAGTAATGC
>JBOGBZ010000150.1:0-39600 GCA_051656485.1 Cellulosilyticaceae bacterium | reverse complement strand
TAAGCATCTCCCTTGCATCCCAAGATACCCCCTATATAAATCTTATCTCGGTATGTAGGGTAATCAGCTCTCATATGCTTTAGAAAGTTTACATTATCCCCGATAACATCTTTCTCTCTATACTGAGACTGCTTGATTCGCTCTTTGTCAGCTCGTCTTGTAGATGTCATAATCATTATGGGCAAATCTTTCTCTACCGCAATGTCTATATACTGCTTATAAATCCCTTCTAGTGCACCTCTTCCTACTTCATCATAGATCAAACTAGCCGTAGCAATATATTCATCTACCTCTACATCATATTGCCTTTTAATACGTTCTACGATAGCACCTTCTGTTAGGATAACTCTTTCACCAAACACTTGTATCTGTCCCCTTTCATTACCTCTATGTATTTGCGCCATTATACTATACTGTTCACAGAATAGTCAATCTATTTTTGTGCATAAAAAAATCCCCCTAGTACGGACTAGAGGGATTGTACAAACTTAAATTACTTTACGTTTGCTTTTGCTGTTTCAACTAATGAAGCGAATGCTGCTGCATCGTTGATAGCCATTTCAGCTAACATTTTTCTGTTGATGTTGATGTTAGCGTTTTTAAGACCATTCATGAATCTGCTGTATGACATATCGTTCATACGTGTTGCTGCGTTGATACGAGCGATCCATAATGTTCTGAATTCACGTTTTCTTTGCTTTCTACCAGCATATGAGTAGCTTAAAGATTTCATTACAGCTTGTTTTGCTGTTCTGAATTGCTTTGATTTAGCTCCTCTGTAACCTTTAGCTAATTTTAATACTCTATTACGTCTTTTTTTAGTAGCTACGCCACCTTTTACTCTCGCCATTTCTCTAACCTCCTACTGCTTTCTTATTATACGTATGGTAATAAACGCTTCATTTGTTTTGCGTTTGTTTCGTCTACAAGACCTGGTTTTCTTAAGTTACGTTTTCTCTTAGTTGATTTCTTTGTTAAGATGTGACTTGTATATGCTTTTGATCTTTTTAATTTGCCTGTACCTGTCGCTTTGAAACGTTTCGCAGCTGCTCTATTTGTTTTTAACTTAGCCATGGTAAAGGTCCTCCTTTTTAAAATATATAATTTATTTGTATCTCAAGGTAACTACTTAGGAGTTACCACGATAACCACACTTCTACCTTCTAACTTAGGTTTTGCTTCTGCAGTACCAAACTCATCTAAAAGTTTCATTGCTTCTTCTAGCATGACAAAGCCTTTTTGAGTATGCATCATTTCACGACCACGGAATACTACTGAGACTTTTACTTTATCGCCAGCTTTAAGGAACTTCACTGCATTACGCATTTTAGTTTCATAGTCATGCTTCTCAATACTAGCTGAAAGCCTAATTTCTTTAACACTAACTGTTTTTTGCTTTTTACGCGCTTCTTTTTCTTTCTTAGCAGCGTCGAATCTGTATTTACCATAGTCCATAATCTTACAAACTGGTGGTTTTGCTTGAGGAGCAATCTTTACAAGATCCATGTTTTTTTCGCTAGCAAGTTTTTGGGCTTCTTTAACTGATAAAATCCCTAATTGTTCTCCATCGGAACCAACTAATCTGATCTCTTTGTCGCGAATTTGTTCGTTAATCATTAAATCGTTAATAACGGGCACCTCCTATATATTGGCCTTTTATGTTTATAAACATCCTTTATGTTGCGCGGATGTGGACGCACTTTATTTAGATAATAAATAAAGTGGATAGATGCTAGTCTATCCACTTCTGCTCATATAACATACTAAAAATCGTGTACGATTTAAAATTCAATTAGTATGACCTTACGAACTCGCTTGTTGTAAGGTGAGAAGAAATGCTTCTACTTGCATCGTTTGTTCAACATATAGAATCTTATCACAGACACTAAGCTTTGTCAACGCTTTTGTTTTTACCATTTTTTAGATGTTTTTAGTGTTTTTCTTGTAAAAAGGTATTTGTAAGTTCTAAGTGGTAATTATACTTTGTTTTCACTTCACTTACAAGGCGTTCTTTGAAGCTTTCAAGACTTACCACACCTTCATCACCTTTTTGTCTACTACGTACCGCTACCTCTTGTTTTTCTTCTTCATCTTTGCCTACTACAATGATATAAGGTGCACGTGACATACGCGCTTCACGGATTTTATACCCGATCTTTTCTGAACGTTCGTCAGTTTCTACTCTTAATCCAACTGCTTCTAACTCATATCTTACTTTCGCTGCATAGTCATGGAACTTCTCTGAAATAGGCAGTACTTTTACCTGTACTGGTGCAAGCCATGTAGGAAATGCCCCTGCAAAGTGTTCTGTAATGACACCTATGAATCTTTCAATACTTCCAAATACTACGCGGTGAATCATAACAGGGCGATGCTTTTCACCATCTTGACCGATATATTCTAACTCAAAACGTTCTGGTAATTGGAAGTCTAGCTGGATTGTACCACATTGCCATGTACGTCCAAGGCAGTCTTCTAACTTAAAGTCTATCTTAGGCCCATAAAAAGCACCATCACCTTCATTAATCTTATAAGCATAGCCTAACTCTGTCAGTGCATCCATCAGTGCCTGTGTCGCCACTTCCCAAGCAGCATCTTCTCCGATGCTATCTTCTGGTCTTGTAGACACTTCTACTGTATATTTAAACCCGAACGCATTGTACACTTCATCAATCAAACGCACCACACCTTTGATTTCATCTTTGATTTGCTCAGGTAGCATAAAGATATGCGCATCGTCTTGTGTAAAGTTTCTCACACGCATCAGACCATGCAATGCACCTGAAAGCTCATGTCGGTGTACTAGCCCTAGCTCACCCATACGAAGTGGCAAGTCACGGTAAGAACGCATCTTTGTCTTATAGACAAGCATACCACCTGGGCAGTTCATAGGCTTCACTGCATAATCCATCTCATCAATAACAGTTGTATACATATTTTCACGGTAATGATCCCAGTGTCCACTTGTAAGCCACAAGTCTTTATTAAGGATAATAGGTGTTGAAATCTCTTGATAGCTGGCTTTTTTGTGTATCTCACGCCAATAGTCTATCAAGGTATTACGAAGTACCATCCCTTTTGGTAAGAAGAATGGGAATCCTGGGCCTTCATCTAGTAATGCAAAAAGCTCTAGCTCACGTCCTAAACGTCTGTGGTCACGCTTCTTCGCTTCTTCTAACTTTTCTAAGTGTGCCTGTAAGTCAGCTTTCTTCTGGAATGCTGTGGCATACAGACGACAAAGCATCTTATTCTTCTCGCTACCTTTCCAGTATGCTCCTGCACTTGAAAGAATCTTCACTGCTTCTACTGGTTTTGTGCTCATAAGGTGTGGCCCTGCACATAGGTCTACAAAATCCCCTTGTTTATAAAAAGAAATCTCTTCGCCTTCTGGTAAGTCACCAATAAGCTCTACTTTATAAGGCTCGCCTGCTGCTTCCATTAACTTAATTGCCTCTTCTTTTGGTAAGACGAATCGCTCGATAGGGTATTTCGCCTTTGCAATCTTCTTCATTTCTGCTTCGATAGCTTCAAAATCTTCTTCTGCAAAAGGCTTCTCTACATCAAAGTCATAGTAAAAACCATCTTCAATAGCTGGCCCGATAGCAAGCTTCACCCGTGGATAGAGGTTTCTTACAGCTTGCGCCAAAATATGTGCCGCTGTATGGCGGAACGCCCACTTCCCTTCAGCATCTGCAAATGTCAAAATCTCTAACTCACAGTCCTTCTCTACTACTGTACGAAGGTCCACCATCTCTCCATTCATCTTCCCTGCACATGCATTTCTAGCTAAACCTTCACTTAAATCTTTTGCGATTTCTAATACTGTGATGCCACTTACATACTGTTTTTTAGAACCATCTTTTAAACTTACTTGTATCATTCTCTTTCCCTCCTTATTTTCATCAAATTCATTTTGCCATGTAAAACAAAAAACACCCGCCCCTTTCCCAGACTTCTTTGTCTAGAAAAGGGACGAGTGTCTAAAACCCGCGGTTCCACCCCACTTATTTCTTCCTTATATAGAAGAAATCGCTTTATACCGACTCTAACGTAGTCACCGAATCAGTACATGCGAAGAGGTGGTATTCACCTAAAGTTGTCTAAAAATGCTCACACCCATGCATCTTCTCTCTGAAAAACTTCCTTTAGGCTACTGACTCTTTACTGATTTATTTTGCGTGTTCGTTTGTAATATCTAAGTGATAGTTGTATCTTGTCGCTACTTCGTTTACGATACGGTCTACGAATGCATCAAGTGGTTGTGCACCTTCTTCGCCTCTTTGTCTGCTTCTTACAGATACTGTACGGTTCTCTGATTCTTCAAGACCTACTACAACGATATAAGGTGTTCTTTCCATACGTGCTTCACGGATTTTGTATCCAATCTTTTCTGTACGGTAGTCTGCTTCTACTTTAATACCTTTGTCTCTTAATGATTTAACAACTTCTTCTGCATAGTCTGCATACTTATCTGAGATAGGAAGTACTTTTACAGCTACTGGTGCAAGCCATGTAGGGAATGCGCCTGCGTATTTTTCGATAAGCATTGCAAGTGTTCTTTCGTAACATCCGATAGATGAACGGTGGATAATGTATGGACGTTTTTTGTTGCCATCTTTATCTACATATGTCATATCGAAACGCTCTGCTAATGCAAAGTCAATTTGTACAGTGATGATTGTATCTTCTTTACCATGTACATTCTTGAACTGGATATCAAGTTTTGGACCGTAGAATGCCGCTTCACCATCTGCTTCTGTGTAGTCGATTTCTAAGTGGTCTAAGATATTTTTCATGATTACTTGTGTTTCTTCCCAAGCCGCTGGGTTGTTGATGTACTTCTCTGTATTTTCTGGGTCCCATTTAGAGAAACGGTATGTGATGTCACCATCAATACCAATTGTTTGCATGATGTATTTGATAAGGTCTACACAGCCTTTGAATTCATCTTCTAATTGCTCTGGTGTACATACGATATGACCATCCGCAAGTGTGAATTGTCTTACACGGATAAGACCATGCATTTCTCCTGAAGATTCATTTCTACAAAGTGTAGCTGTCTCAGCATAACGCACTGGAAGATCACGGTAGCTGTGTCCTTCTGTATTGTAGATAGAGAATTGGAATGGACATGTCATTGGACGAAGAGCGATGACTTCTTGGTCTACTTCTTCATTACCCATTACGAACATACCATCTTTGTAGTGGCTCCAGTGTCCTGAGATTTTGTAAAGGTCATTCTTCGCCATGTTTGGTGTCTTTGTAAGTACGTAGCCACGTGCTTCTTCTGTATCTTCTACCCATCTTTGAAGTGTTTGGATGATACGTGCACCTTTTGGCATGATCAGTGGTAGACCTTGACCGATATTTTCATCTGTAGTGAAAAGCTTAAGCTCACGACCAAGTTTGTTGTGGTCACGCTTTTTCGCTTCTTCTAATTGCTCTAAGTGTGCTGCAAGGTCAGCTTTTTTATTGAATGCTGTCGCGTAGATACGATAAAGCATCTTGTTTTTCTCGCTACCTTTCCAGTATGCACCTGCACATGATAGAAGTTTGAAAGCTTCTACTGGTTTTGTGCTCATAAGATGTGGCCCTGCACATAAGTCTACAAAATCACCTTGCTTGTAGAAAGAAATGATCTCACCTTCTGGAAGGTCGTTGATAAGTTCTACTTTGTATGGCTCACCTGCTTCTTCCATAAGTTTAATAGCTTCTTCTCTTGGAAGTTCGAATCTTTCGATTGGGTATTTTGCTTTGACGATTTTTTTCATTTCAGCTTCTATTTTTGCAAAGTCTTCCTCTGTGAAGTGCTTGTCGCTATCGAAGTCGTAGTAGAAACCATTATCAATCGCTGGTCCGATTGCAAGCTTTACGCTTGGGAATACATTCTTCACAGCTTGTGCAAGAATATGTGCCGCTGTATGACGGAATGCCCATTGGCCTTCTTTGTCGCTAAATGTTAAAATCTCAAGTTCAGCATCAGCTGTTACTGGTGTTCTAAGGTCAACCATTTCCCCATTTACTTTACCTGCGCAGGCATTTCTTGCAAGGCCCTCACTAAGGTCTTTTGCAATATCTAATACTGTGATACCTGCTTCGTATTGCTTCTGTGTGCCATCTTTTAATGTTACTTGAATCATGTTATTAGCCTCCTTTAATTTTGGTTTTATAATTCTACCGCCCTAAAAAAACGCATCAAAAAACTCCCGCCCTTTTCTAGATACGATACTAGAAAAGGGACGAGAGTACTATTCCCGCGGTTCCACCCTTATTGCTTCACAAAAGAAACCTCTTAACTAAACTGACGATAACGTAGTCAACGGATTGGTTCGCAATCACTCGGAGATGGTTTTCACAATGTATCTTTTAAAAATGCTCACACCCATGCATCTTCTCTCTGAAAAAAGGCTTACACGCTACTGTTCTCTTCATCGTTTTCTCATATTGAATATGGTTACATTTTAATCAAATTCACTCCATGTGTCAATATATTTCATTTGGTTTTATTTTCATCAACTTTTTTAACTAGGGTTTAAAGCTTTTTTATTTTCATTTCTTCTATTTAAATGTAAGTTCAGCAACACGGACCACATGGTTGGAGCCATACTTAAATCCTGTTGTATTCATTGTAAGTACACCACTGTTTGAATCTTGAATGAAAGAAAGTTTTTCGTCATTATCCATCCACTTGATACACGCAACTTCCTTAAAAATCTTCGTAAAAGTCGTCGGTGGGCAAGGCTTCTTCGATACTGTTACATTAGAGTCACCTACGATTGGCAAGTCAAATACGAATAAGTAGTGCTTGCCTTCTGCATTTGCAAGACAGAAGTTTTCTCCTACCCCCTCTACCTCACAAGGTCTACCTTCATAAATACTTTCACCATAAGTGTCCATCCATCTACCGAGAATACGAAGCAGTGCATTAGTCATCTCTTCTATAGAACCATCACCGTTTGGTCCGATATTAAGAAGAAGATTTGCTCCTGCTTTACGGCAGTGGCAAAGTGCCTTGATAAGGTCTGCTGGCGACTTATAATTGAAGTCAAAGCTTCCGCAGCCCCAATGGTCATTGAGTGTATAGCACATTTCTCCTGTAATATACTTACTCATGTTCGTGCGGTCTATCGGGTGTGGGATGCCTTGTTCAAAAGTAACACTGTCAATTTCCGGATGACCTAGTGTACCTTGCTCATCAAGACCTGTATTGTTGATAATCATTGCATCTGGTTGATGCTTACGAATCGTCCCATAGAGATCATCCAATTTCCAATCCGAATCTGGCTTACTCCAGTTACCATCAAACCAGAAGCCTCCTATCTTGCCATACTCTGTACAAAGCACTTCTACCGACTGACGTAAGTATTCTAGATAAGCATCAAAGTTACCTTCGAACTCCTCACGATACCAATCTAAAGTTGTATGGTAAAAGAATGGTACAATCCCTTCTTCATTACATGCATCTACAAACTCACGTACCAAGTCTTTTCCTGCTGGGCTATGTAGGACATCGTAGTCATCAAGTCCCTTTGCATCATACAATGAGAAACCTTCGTGATGTCTTGTGGTAAGGGTTATGTATTTCATCCCTGTTGCTTTTGCTAGCTTCACGATAGCTTTAGGATCAAATTTGTCTGCTACAAACTTCTCCTTAAGGGGCATGTAATCCTCAAGAGACATACCTCCTAAAGATTGAATCCATTCACCCTTACCTAAGAGTGAATACAATCCAAAGTGTATAAACATGCCAAATGCCATTTCTTCAAATGCTGCTATTCTTTTTTCTGGTTTTAACATCGCCATGATAAACTCCTTTTTAGTGTTTGATTTTAACCTTTAACAGCACCTGCAGTCATACCTGATACGATATACTTTTGAAGTGCTAAGTAAAGGGCAACAACTGGTATGATTGTAAGTACTAATGCTGCAAATACATAATGCCAGTTTCTTGAGTAAAGTCCGTAGAAGTTGTAAACAGTAAGCGGTACTGTCATCTTCTTCGAACTATTGAGGTAGTAAAGTGGAATCATAAAGTTATTCCATACACTAATGGTTGTGATGATTAAGTTTGTAACCATAATAGGCTTGAGGATTGGTAGATGAATTTTGAAGATCATTTGAATCGGTGTACAGCCATCTACAATCGCCGCCTCATCAATCTCTTTAGAGACACCTTTTACGAAACTTGAAATAGTCATGATCGTAAATGGTAAGTTGATTGCAACGTAGATAAGAATAACACCTAGGAAACTACCATAAAGATTTAATACTTTTAAAAGCGCAAATGTTGTAATGGTTTGCATCGTTGCTGTAAGACCAAATACGAAGTAGTAGTACATAGCGCCACCGGCTCTATCTGTTCTTCTAGAAATAACAACCCCTGCAAAAACACCAAAGAGTAATGTAAGTGTTACTGCTGATATAGTAATAAGGAAACTATTTGCATAACCTCTGATAATATTTCCTGTTTCAATAACATGTGCATAGTTCTCGAAATGCCATGTGCTAGGTAGTGCAAGGTCAAACATAAGTGCCTCACCTTGTGACTTAAATGATCCCAAGAACATCATAATAATAGGAATAAGGAAGATACATGCCATACAAAGCATTGCAACCAATAAGACTGCTTGTGATATTTGTTTTTTAGTTTTGATTTTCATTACATTTCTACCTCCCTATCTTTTAAGATCTTATTCATAATGAACGTAATAACTACAACAATAATTGAAAGAATAATGGCTGATGCACTCGCTTCGCCTAGAAGTCCGATACCAAATGAACGATATGTATAGGTATTAAGCACCTGTGTATCGAATCCTGGTCCACCATTTGTAAGGATATATACCATATCGAATACTTTTAGTCCACCAGTAATGTTAAGTGTAATAACAACTGTGAATGAAGGTACAAGTAAAGGTAATGTAACTTGTGTGAAAGTCTTCCACTTGCTAGCACCTTCTATATTTGCACATTCATAGTAATCTTTTGGAATAGCTTGTAGCCCGGCAATGAAGATAAACATACAGAACCCTGCCCACATCCATACTTCCATAAGTATAATCCAAAGCATTGCTGTTGGATAACTTCCTAACCAGTCTATTGCTGACTCGAAGCCAAAGACAGCTAAAATATTATTTAAAAGACCTTCTTTACTTAAAATAGATGTAAATAAAAGACCAACAACTACTGTACTAAGCGTACATGGCATATAAAATAATGTTCTAAAAACGTTATTGCCCCAAAACTTACGTGCAAGAATAAGTGCAAGCCCTAAACCAATGACTACTTTTAAAATGGTTGTTGAAAAAGCAAAAAGCAAGGTATTAAAGATTGAACGTATAAAGACTTCATCTTGCATAAGTACAAAGAAATTTTTCGCACCTGTAAATTCTGGTGCAAACATTCTTGAGATATTCCAATCTGTAAATGCTAATACAAATGCAGCTATAATTGGAATAATGAAAAAGAGTGTATAAACAGCGGCTGCTGGCAGGGTCAGCCACATCGGGTACATTGATTTAGTTCTTTTACTTTTCATGTATTCACCTCTGTTAGTATTATTTGAAAAAAGTTAGCTAGACAAGTTTTCACTTATCTAGCTAACTTATCATCATGTCTATCTATTAAAATCCTGGTTGTTTCATTTCTTTCATATACTTCTCGAAGTCGCCTTGGAACTTCTCAAGCATATCTTTACCTGTCATATTGCCTTTAGCTGGTGCATCAATGTAGTATAACCATAAGTGACTACCTACAACGTTTGAACCTACTGTTAAACATGTATTGAACTCTTCAATTGTATTACCAGTGCTGATGTATTTCTCATCAAGACCTTGTAAGTAGCTTGGTGTCTCTCCACCATCGATTGCTGCAATTGCTGGGAATCCTGGTCTACCTTCGAAGTATAAGTTACCGTATTCTGGTGTTGACCATAAGTCAAACACACGCTTAACGCCTTCTTCATTCTTAGTATCTTTAGATGCTACAAATCCGATTGATTGTGTTGTTGCAGCAAGTTTTGAGCCATCTCCTACCATTGGTGCATTGAACATACCAAGGTTTGCCTCTGGGAAAGCTTCTAAAACTGAGTTCGCAAAGAAGTCACCACAGAATACCATAGCAGCTTTGCCACTACCCATTGCTTCGATTGTATTATCGTAGTTTACTGATGTGAAATCGTCATTTACATAACCACTTGAGAATAAGCTTAAGTATTTATCAAGTACTTCTGCAAACTCTGGCACATCTGTCCATTTAAGTTCATTGCTTTCTAACTTCTTACCTACTTCTACTGATTTTTCTGCACCAAGTGCTGTTGCATAGTTTGCTGTCATGTAGATTTGTGGTACCCATGTATCTTTTGGTACATGAATTGGTGTAATCTCTGGTGCTTCGTTTTTAATTTTTTCGCATGCTGCTAGCAATTGATCCCAGTTTTGTGGCTCTTCGATTCCTAAGTCAGCAAAGATATCTTTGTTATATACAAATCCAAGTACACCTTGTACTGATTGGAATGGATAGCCATACACTTTTCCATTGTACTGAATGTTCTGTGGTGATACAAGATCATCTACCCAGCTCTCATTTGAAAGATCTAAGAAATATTGCTCTGGGTTAAGCTCATAGTAGATTGCTGGAATATTGTAGTCGATGATATCTGGACTCTCCCCTGAGTTTACCTTCATCTTCATCAGTGTGATGTACTGATCATCTGGCACTACTTGTGCATCGATAATAATATTTTCTTCATCTTTTAATTTTTGAATCATTTTTTGTAAGCCGTCGTAGTTACGAGATTGTGTAATCATCGCTGTAAGCTTAACTGGCTTTTTGCTATCTGACTCTTTACCAGGTGTTGTTGTACTGCCCCCTGCTGTTCCTTGTGAACACCCTACCATGCCAGATGCTAATACACCTACACTTGTTAATAACATCAGTGCTTTTGTCATTCTCTTTTTCATTGTAATTCCCCCTTTATTTATCATAAACCTATTATCTCTTTTTCTCGGCGAAAACAGAATGGATTTTTATAAAATAATATATGGATTTTTATAAAATTTTAATATATAATATCTCTTGTCTTGTAAATACTTAATCATTTTGACTAAAAGGAGTTACTCAAATGAAGCTTTTCAAAAATTTTTCAACAAAATTATGCTTAGCAAATCTCCTTATTATAGTTATATCAGTCTTTGCCACTTCTTCATATTTCTATCATTTTCTTAAACAAAAAGAAGAACAGCAATTCACCCAAACACTTACAACGCTTACAACAAAACTAAGTGAACAGACAGATACACTTATTGATAATATGGATAAAATCTCTCTTCAGATTGCCTCTACGCCCTACATAACCAATCATTTCACCAATATTCCTCATACTAAAGACCTTAATCACTTTAGTGAGGATCACTTTTTAAGATCTGAAATGCGCGACTTTTTGAATTCATATACCTTTAAAAATAATATCGCAACACGTATTTGCCTCTACGATCAATATGGTAATTTTGTAGACGCAGGTTATAAGCTGACCGATTCAAGTGCTACTTCTGATTTTTTTACTTCAGAAAGATTTAATGCTACTGTTGATTTTTTCGAGACTAATAATAACCGATATTTATTTATCCCTCCCCATTATGATCCTTTTAGTTCAGCACCTATGTATGGTGAAAAAATGATTATTTTATCACTTATACGCCCTATAAAAAATTATACAATTGTTGGAAGCAACGTTGTTGGCTATGTTGAAGTGCAGTTAGAATATAGTGCCTTAGATGATTTGTTCACCTCCCTAGGTACCAATACAAACTTCGCTATAACAGATAATACCGGACAAGTTATTTATCCTTTTGTAACACCTTTATATTATTTAAAACCAACTGATTTGAACAACCCAAAACATCTGGTTGTTGCAGAGCCCTTAAAAAGCGTTCCTTATCACGTTATCCTTATGCAAGATAAGGATTTACTACTATCGAGCTATAAAAGATTACAAGAAATGCTTATTTTTATTTTCTTAGTTATTTTACTTATATCTGGCATTTCGCAAATAATCTTAATCGCCCACTTCACACGGCCACTCAATAAACTTAAAGCTTCTGTAGAAACCATTAATTTAGATAATCTTTCGCTTAATCTTGTTGATGAGGCCATAGGTGATGAATTTACCCAACTCAACCAAGCTTTCACACGTATGTTTGATCATCTCAATATTTCGATACAACATACTATTTTGGCTGAAACGAGTGCATTACACTCTCACCTACTTGCTTTACAAGCCCAAATCAATCCACACTTTATACATAATGTTTTGTCCGTCATGAGTGTTCTAGCTGAAGAAAATGATGTCCCTAAAATTGAAAATATGTGCAATAAACTCTCGGGTATGTTGAGATATTCTTCTTCTTATACCGATATACATACCTCGTTAGAAGCTGAACTGGACTATGCTTCTTCTTACCTAGAACTCATGCAAGAACGCTATGAAGATAAATTCACTTTCACTATCAACCTATCAGATACCGCTAGACATGTTGCTATTCCAAAACTTATTATTCAACCCTTAACAGAAAATTGTTTTCATCATGGCTTTAGCCAAAAACCGGCTCCATGGTACATCGAAATCAACTGCTATACAAAAGACAAGTTTTGGTTTGTAGATATTATTGATAATGGTATTGGTTTTACAGATTCATTTCTTAAGAAATTCAACCAGTATGCAGCACAGGTTGACTTGGAACAGCATCCAGATGAATGTCTCAAGCTAGAAATAGGTGGATTAAGTCTTAATAACATCTATTTACGCCTATATATTCTCTACAAAGAGAGCCTTATATTCCGCTTAGCCAATCAACCTTTAGGGGGATCTATCATTACTTTAGGAGGAAAAATATACCATGATTAGAATACTTGTAGTTGAAGACGAACCACCTATCTTAAGAGGCATATGCTCAAAAATCATGAAATCTTATGAGCATTGCGACATTGTACATCGCGCTTCCAATGGTCAAGAAGCCATTGATTATCTCAAAGGACACACAGTTGATGTTGTCTTTACAGACATCAACATGCCACTTATTAACGGCTTAGAATTATTAGAGTATATAAGCGTCCACCATCCTGGTATTTATACGATTATTCTAAGTGGCTACCAAGATTTTCATTATGCTCAAAAAGCTGTCAAATTAGGTGCGTATGACTATTTATTGAAGCCACTTGACCTTTCTTCTACACAAGCTCTTTTGCAAAAATTATCAAAAAAAATTCATCAAAAAAAGCTTAATCAAATTTTTCAAGGAGATTACTTCGGCGATACCTCTACACCTTTGATACTTGTACCACCTATACACTTTATGTCTATATGTGCTGGTCCATTTCCTATAAAAGGCGTTCCTCCTCATCTCAACCATTGCACCTATTGGGATGATATCTCTATTCAATCTCTTTTGGATAATTTAGGTCTTTCTTCTTCTGACTATTGTATCGTTAATAGTATTTATAGTACTGAGAAGCTTATTATCTTTACCAAACTCTCTTCTGCTAGAATTCAGCTTATAGCAGAACAACTCTATACTCGTCTGTGCATCTACTCACTTCCTATCACACTAACTATTAGTGAAGCTTGCGAGGATAGTCATGCACTCTACGAAAACTACATCGCTTTTACTATGAAATTATCCCGCATTATTATATTTGGTCAATCTAGCCTTGTGTCTCTCTCCAAAAAAACACATTACAAAGACTATTTCTTACCATCTACTATCGAACGTAAGTTGATCCATGCTTTAGAAAAGAAGAACTTCTCTCTTTTCAAGCAAGAATTACACTCCCTGTATAAGGAGTTAGAAACAGCGAACCTTTCTCAATCAAATGTAGACGTGCTTTTGAATCATATTGCATTACTCTGTAAAAAGTCTAACTTTATAGATACCAGCCTCTACGAAATTAAATCCAAGGTATATGAATTCATCTTACAGTACTCAAATTACGAGGATTTATTTAATGCATTCATCCAGACCATTATAGAGAATCAATCGCCACAAATTGCACATGCCGTTCAAGACAAGGCCTATCTTATGGATCAAATAGAGCATTTCATTACTGATCATATTACAGAACCTATTACCAACCAAACTTTATCCGAACACTTTGGCTTGGTTCCTAGTTATATCAGTAAGCTTTTCAAAACCTACAAAGGAGTCTCTCCTTCCGAATATATCCTTATGCTTCGTATTCAAAAAGCAAAAGAATTGCTTATTCAAGATAGTAATCTCCTAGCCAAAGATATCGCCATTATTATTGGTTATTCGGACCCTCTTTACTTCTCTCGCGTATTCAAAAAAGTTACAGGGGTTTATCCATCTGAGTATCGTAAAAACGAACTCGCGCCTACCTCCTAACAAAAGAATGCCCTACTGCATCTGCAGTAGGGCATTCTTTTGTTGTTCTATTATTGCTTTAGATAATGCTTCGATGCAAAACGCCATGTATCTTCGCACATCTCATCTAATGTTTTCTTCGCTTCCCAACCAAGAAGTCTCTTTGCTTTTTCAGCATTTGCATAGCATGTGTCGATATCTCCCGCACGTCTTGGTGAAATTTGATACTTCACTTCACGGCCAGATGCCTTTTCAAAAGCTTTGACAACTTGAAGTACACTTGAGCCATTACCTGTTCCTAGATTGATTGCTTCTACACCTTCATTGTTAAGCGTATAATTGATTGCATCTAAGTGCCCCTGCGCTAAATCATCTACATGGATATAGTCTCTTACCCCTGTACCATCTACAGTATCATAATCATCGCCAAACACACTTAACTTCTCTAATTTGCCAACTGCAACTTGTGCTACATAAGGTAATAAGTTGTTTGGTATCCCATTTGGATCTTCTCCTATTAAGCCTGATTCATGAGCCCCAATTGGGTTGAAGTATCTGAGTAATACAACACGCCAAGAGTTGTCTGCTACATGTAAGTCTTGTAAAATATTTTCTGTCATCAGCTTTGTACTTCCATATGGATTTGTCGTACTAAGTGGCATTGTCTCTACAAATGGTACTTGATTATTCATACCATATACTGTTGCTGAAGAAGAGAATACAATGCGTTTACAGTTATATTTTCTCATGACATCACAAAGGATAAGTGTACCTGTAAGATTGTTATGGTAGTACTCAATTGGCATCTGTACTGATTCACCTACTGCTTTTAAGCCTGCAAAATGAATAACTGCATCTATTTGATTGTTCTTAAATACTTCTTCTGTACCTTCTCTATCAAGTAAGTCTACTTTGTAGAAAAGTGGGCGCTTACCTGCTAATTCTTCAATACGATCTAATACTTCTACTTTTGAGTTGCAAAGATTATCAAGGATGATAACCTCGTGTCCTGCTTCTATAAGTTTGATTGTTGTATGGCTACCGATATACCCCATACCACCTGTTACTAATATTGCCATATGATCACTCCTTTATAAATTGTTTGATAATGCTTTCTAATGTTTCCCACTGCTCTTCCATATCTTTTACAAGTTTAAACTGCGTTCTGGCACGGTCTAAGTTGTGATGTTCTCGATGAATCTTGAAGTAAGTGTCACCCTCTAGATAATCTGTCATAAAGCGCATACCACACTCTAGAATGATAACCTTTGAACCAATAAGTAATGATTCAATCTCTTCTTTGCCAAAGTCATCTCCTACTACACTTAAGAAACCTTCAGCAAATACTTTGAAACGCTCTGTCATAAAAGTAATCTTTGTTAAATCCACTTCATCTTCTTCGCCTGAGTTGGCACCTGTACGGATGCAATCTCCAAAGTCATATGCACTAAAACCTGGCATAACTGTATCTAAGTCAATAACACACACACCTTCTTGTGTTGTATTGTCTACCATGATATTGTTGATTTTTGTATCATTGTGTGTAACGCGTAGCGGAATTTTGCCTGCTTCATAAAGCTTGATAAGTGCTTCTGTGTCTTTCTGGCGGTCTTTGATAAAGGCTATTTCTTCCTCTACACATTGTACACGGTTTACTGCATCTTTTTCTACTGCTTTGATGAAATTTTCGTATCTTTTTGGCGTATGGTGGAAATTAGGAATGGTTTCATCCAATGTGCTCGCATCAAAATCACTCAAATATTTTTGGAATACGCCAAATGCTTTTGCACAATTGTAGAATACTTCATTGCTTGGTACAACATCATAAGATACAGTATCTTCAATAAAGATATATGCTCTCCAATAGTAGCCTTCTTCATCTAGTACATACGCCTTCTGGTCTTTTGTCTTGATAACAGTAAGTACATCTCTGTTGACATTGCCACCTGCTGCTGCTACTTTTTCTCTTACGTGTTCACAAACACGGCTAATATTATCCATAAGCTTTACTGGATTTTTGAAAATATGGTGGTTAATTCTTTGAACAATATATTTTTCGCCCGCTTCTGTGTAAGCTAAAAATGTATCATTAATATGCCCATTACCTGTTGGTTCAAAAGATTTTAATGTGCCCTCTATACAAAACTGTTCAAAAACAACTTTAAATTGCTTTTCTGTCACAACTGCTTTCATCTATTTTCCCTCCCATAAGTTTTTTGGATAAACACCTTGTTCTTGTAATGCTTGAATGGCTGCAACAACCACTGGCTTATCTTCTTTGTATGTAACCCCATACCAACGGTCTTTTGAATGAAGTACCTCTACAGATGCTTCTTCTGCTTGAATAAGTGTGTCCACAACACTTGGCAAGAAGAACTCTGATTTCAAAGGATTCTTAGGCACTGCATTTTCGAAGAATGCTTTGTAATCCTTTTCTAAAGCCGCAAAAATACTTGGTGTGAATCCCCAAAGATTCATCGATACGATGCTCTCTTCACTTACTGGTGTCCATACATCCCCTTCTAAGAATTGTGCTTGCCCTTCATGGTAGCCAATGTGTGTACGCTCACAAATTGTTTTTAACACACCCTTTTCCGCTTCACACACACCACGTGCTACATGGCCATGCTCTGTTAGTGTATTTTTAAGAGTGTAGCCTACCATACCATAGCGATGTTTTGTATCATCCTCTAATTTTTCTAGTAAACTGTACATTTTTTGGAACGCTTCTGGTCCATAGTAATCATCTGCATTGATAACTGCAAAATTCTCATCCACAACATCTTTACACGCTAAGATCGCTTGACCTGTTCCCCATGGTTTTTCTCTACCGTCCGGTAATGTACAACCTGCTGGTACATCGTTAATATCTTGATATGCATACACCGTCTCTACTACTTTTTCGATTCGATTACCTACACACTCCTTAAAGGCTTCTTCATCTTGCTTTTTAATAATCACAACAATCTTTTCAAACCCTGCTTTAAGTGCATCATAAATAGAAAAATCCATAATAACTTCACCATAAGAACCTATTGCATCTATTTGCTTAAGCCCTCCGTAGCGACTTCCCATTCCTGCTGCCATAATTACAAGTACTGGTTTCTTTTTCATATCATAGCTCCTTCATCATTATTTATTTTAAAATAGTCTTTAATTTGTTTTTTTACTTAATTTCATTATATCTTTTTACTAAAAAAATGCAACATATTTTACTAAAATTATTTTTATTTTTTACTTTCTTTTACTAAATGTATTGTGTTTTATTGTATTAGCCTTATAATAATAAAAAGAGAAATACTTATATTAGATAAAAGGAGTGGTCTAATGGCTACTATAAAAGATATAGCAAATCAAGCAGGTGTATCTATTGCTACTGTATCTAGAGTTTTAAACCTTGATACAACGCTTAACGTATCTGATGATACACGCAAGCGTATTTTTGAAGTTTCAGAAGCGCTAGATTATACACCATCTAAATCGCGCAAGGCAAAGAGAACTACTTACAGCTTCGGCATTATCCATTGGTATACCGAAGAAGAACAACTCCAAGATCCCTACTATCTTTCTATTCGCATTGGTGTAGAGAAGCACTGTCAGAAACAAAACATTCCATTTAGGCTCCTTCACTTGAATGACTTAACAACTAATATTTCTGATATACATGGTATCATTGCTATTGGTAAATTCGGAACAAGTGAATTAAGTAAAATCCATGCATTGGACAAGCCTACTTTATTTGTTGACTCTTCTCCAAATCCACAATGCTACGATAGTGTATTAGTAGACTTTGAGAGTGGCATCAAAGAAGCCTTATCTTATCTCTATGAACTCGGTCATCGCAAAATCGCTTACATCGGTGGCTCTGAATATGTGGATAATGGTTCTGAAGTTTATAGTGACCCCAGAGAAACCACTTTCAAAAACTTCATGAATGCCCTTGGCTTATTAGAAGAAAAATGGATGTTAAAGGATTTGTACACACCGGACTCTGCCTACAATCTCATGCATCAATTATTAGGTGAAAAAGATCTCCCAACAGCTGTATTTATTGCAAGTGACCCTATGGCTATAGGTGCCTACAAAGCTCTCTCTGAGAAAGGTTTACGTATTCCTGAAGATATGTGTATTATTGGTTTTGATGATATCCAAACAGCTAGATATCTCGTTCCTAGCCTTACAACAATCAAAGCCTATACTGAACTTATGGGAACAACTGCAGTGGATACGCTTATAGAAAAACTCGAGAACAAACGTGCTATTTGCAAAAAGGTTCTTTTACCTACTTTTTTAATTAAGCGTGATAGTTGTTGCAAACTTTCTTGATGTTTCTACCTGGTGTATGTACTTCACATCAATAAGGGCTATTTACTAAATCTCCATTTTAGTAAATAGCCCTTATTTGGCGTCTATTCAATTTATTCTTTCACTTCGCACCATTCACACCCTGTGCAATAGCTCATATGTCCTTCAAAAATAAGTTCTAGGGTGCTTATGAACTGTTTATTTGTATATTTGTCCTTTTGGTGAATCATTAGATTTTTCGGTGCTACTGTAATGAATATATTCATCAGTAAATCTTCCATACGTAAATCACCGTCTTCTAACATTTCATCACAATAGCGTGTGATATACTCTTTCGTTACATCCTTCTTCTCCTCATTCAATAATCCCATCTCTCCTTGTTTCTTAGGGATGAGATGTAAGGTCTTTTCGCTGGATTTATAATGACTTCTAGATTGTATAATGAGGCTAATACACTCCAAGTATTCTTTTTCGGTTCTATATTCCTCAATGGTATGGTCCATTAAATCCTTTAAAATGGTCGTATACTTAGCCGTTCTAAACTGAATCCATCCTTCTATGTGCAACTGCCCGTATTTCTCCAGTTCATGCAAGATTGGCACATAAATGACATAGTAAGAAATATACGATACGCCTTCTTCCTTGGTCATATAATGGTTTGCTATAAAAAGTTCCTGTAGGAACTCTCGGTCTTTCTTCGTCAGATCCATTTGGAGTCCTAAATACTTCTTTCCAAAAGTACGAATCACTTGCTCTTGTACCATATCACTTGCTACATTCGCTACTTGCTGTAAAATCTCTTCGCAGTCTTTCTTCGTATAACTGAACTTATACGTGGTTATATCACCGTTTTTCTCTATTGTATACTTCTTTTTATCTAATGCCTGAATGGCCACAAGCTGGTTGATTTTCTCTTCTATTTTTTCCGGATAATGTTGGGTTGATAAGTTAAATGATGTCATCTCTTCGCCCTCCATATTCTCTATTTTAATATATGAAGAGTGCTTATACTTCTTGCATTGTCCGTAGTCGTCCCATCCTTAAATCTAAGATATACTCACCTTATTTTTTTATAGTAAAGGACTATCCCGTGAAACGAGATAGTCCTTTACATACCTACTTAAAGAGATGCTAAGATATCTTTAATTTCAGGTTTGTCAAATTTATATTTTGTATTACAGTAGTGACATACAAGTTCTACATCGTCTTGATCATCTTCTACGATTTCTGAAAGTTCTTTTTTACCAAGGCTAATAAGACCTCTCTCCATACGTGGACGTGAACAATCACACTTAAACTGTACTGGCGTCTCTTCCATCATCTCTACATCGTCACCTAGTAGCATCTTGATAATCTCTTCTACTGTTTTTCCTTGCTCTAAGCATTGTGTAACAGATGTAAAGTTCTTAAGTCTCTCTTCTAGTTCTGTAATCGCTTCATCTGGTGTAAACGGAAGCACCTGAATGATAAAGCCGCCTGCTTGTCTTACAGAGTAGTCACGGTCTACAAGAACACCAAGTGCTACCACTGAATTCACTTGCTCTGATTCTGCAAAGTAAAGTGCAAAGTCTTCTGCAATCTCACCTGATAAAAGTGGCACTTGCCCTACATAAGGTTCCTTCATGCCCATATCTTTGATAACTGTTAAGTCACCCATCCCGATGGCATTGCACACATCTAATTTTCCTTGTGCATTAAGAGGCATGTCCACTACTGGTACATAAGGATAGCCCTTAATGTTACCATGTGCATCTGCTTCTACCACGATCCCTTTCATCGGACCGTCACCCTTTATGGATACACCTATTCTGTCTTTTGTATTTTTAAGCATAGCACCCATCATGGCTGCTCCTGTCATAGTACGCCCAAGTGCTGCTGTTACTACTGGCGATGTTCCATGTGCTTTTGTCGCTTCATTTACAGCTTCTGTTATATTGGTTGCAAAAAATCTAAAGTGTTTTGCTTTGTCTGTTCCTCTAATTACGTAATTTTTCATCATCTATTCTCCTTTACTCCTTAATCACAACTATATACTTTACCTTCTACGGCTCTTTCCCTTGCTACGAAAGTCATACGCTCTGTTGTATCACTATAAGCTTTGTCTGTGTAATCATCATATACACCGACAAGCTCCATGCCAGCTTCTTCTATAAGCATGGTTACATCTTCTACTGTATACGCTTTTTGATGGTGTACTTCTTCAGTACGCACATACTTACCATCTTCATCTTCTATAAAGAAAGTCACACCGAACTCATTGGTCTTCGTTTCTTCATCATAATAGTTTTCCCAAATATAAGCAGCATCTTCAGTCTGCTGTGCAAAAACGCGATCGCCTAACACATTTTTATATTTGTGTGGTGTCACCATATCAAAAATAAACAACCCACCTTTTTCTAAGTAGTTGTTTACCCACTTAAATGTACTTAAAACTTTCTCTCTATCTGTAAGGTAATTCAAACTATCACATGTACTACAAACCACATCTACTGTACCGTAAAGTTCAAATTCACTCATATCTTGAAGAAGGTATAAAATATCCAGTTCTTTTTCCATTGCATTTTCTCTAGCAACCATGAGCATCTCATAGGAACCATCAATGCCTATAACATCTGTACCGCTTTCTGCAAAAAGCTCGCACATCTTACCTGTTCCGCATCCAAGGTCACAAATAAGTTTTAGGTCTATTCCCTCTTTTTCTATGGTTTTACTGATAAATTGCATCCATCTCTCATAAGGGGTATCTTCCATAAAACTATCATACACTGCAGCAAAATCATTATATATTTCCACCACTGTCACCTCTTTATCTGTCTTTTGTTCTCACAAAGAATTGTACACTACACGTCAAGTGGTTGCAAATGTAATTTTAAGACAAATTTACCCACTACAAAGGGCACAGCGCATTCCTCATTTTGAACTGGCCTGTGCCCCTTATCCTTTTTCCTACTCTGCTACTTTTTCTATCTTATAATGCCCTGATGCCGCTTGTACTTTAATCCCTACTTTGTACTTTCCTGGTATAGCTGCTTTTATCAGTATTTCTTCTTTGTACTCGCCTACTTCATAAAGTTTCTCACAGATAACGTTGTCCTCTGGGTCTTCCACTAGGAGTTGGATACTTCCTTTATCAAGTGCCACATCTATATCTAATGTAAGCTCTTCATCTGCTTCTAGTTTGAAGCTTCTACTTTCATTGCCTATTTTGTACTGAAAGTTTGCTTGCATTTTATCGAAAGTATTCATCTCTAATTGCATGATGGCTACATTATTCATATCTGCAATACCTATTGTCACCATCGCTCCTACCACAAGAATCATAATCCCAATATACGTTCCACCGATAATCGCTAGCGGTTTAATGATATTTGTCTTTGTTGTCACTTTGGTTGCCGTCTCTACTTCTTCCATTTCTTCTACTTTATTGCCACAGTATGGGCAGTATGTCATATTGCTTTTCACTGCATTTTTACAGACATGGCATATCTTTTCAAAAAGACTTTTGCAGTTTGGACACAGATTATAATCTTCCTTTACTGATTCACCACAGTTAGAACAGTGGTATTGTTTTTTTGCATTATTTCTAACCACTAGATAAATCACAAGCCCCATAAGATTAGGTACTAAGATAACAACTGCTGTCCACAGACCTGCATTCATCCCCATTGCTTTTGCATCCTTATAAACGACGCGTCCTAAGGCTATAAGTACACCTACTACAGTACAAACCATCAAACTCATTACAACTATTACACTTGTTGCCATATCCATCACTCCTTCTCGATTTCCTCTTGATTTTTCTTTTCTTTACAATAAATCGTTGTCATTAAAAAGATAAGTATAGGTACTTGTGTCATTCCTAAAAGCGCCAGTGTCAATGTCACCACAGCTTTTGTATCCCGTACAAAGAGAAAGCCTATACATCCACTTACCAAAGTAAGGATCGTACTCATGATGACACCTAGTACTACCGGTGCATTCTCCTTTAGAAACGCTTTCTTTTCTTGTCTTTCTTCTACTTGTCTTCTAGCCAGTGTGACTAAAGTCGCACTCGCTTTTACTTCTACATCTCCTAATTCCCCAAGCAACTTATCTAATTGCTGTTCATTCATACGTTCCCTCCTCACTGAGCAGTTTTTTAAGTTTCTGCCTTCCATCATAAACTCTGGATTTCACCAGCTTTTCTTCTATACCAAGCATCTCTGCCGTATCTTTATAACTAAGTCCTTCTGCAAATACAAGTACTAATGGCAACTTGTATTTATCTGGCAAATCTTTAAGCTGTGTCAGAAGCTGCCCCATGGCCTCTTCTTTTAAAAAGCTATCTTCTACACTTTCAGCCTCCTCCGAAGCATATAGCACTTCTTGGTCGAGTTGCGTGAAGCGTGCAAGCTCTCTTCTTAGTTTTCTCAGTTTATCTCGGTATCTATTAACCGCTATTTGGGTGAGCCATGGATAAAAATCTCGTTCTTGGCCATATGTATCCCATTTCTCTATGGCCTTTACCCATGTATCTTGAAAAAGCTCTTCTGCTCGGTCTTTGTTTTTTTCTAGATATAAACATAAACGATACAATCTGTCTTTATGCTCATAAATGAGCTTTTCTATCTCCACCATGCCCCTCCTTCCTGCCTTTCACTTTTATATACGATTATACTTCTTAAAAGTTGGATAAAAAATATAAAAAAGTTTTTTCTGATAATTAATAAAGATTATTGACAAATAACTAGACTAGTCGTATGATTATAGTAGTTCTAATAAATACTACTAGTTTTTCTTATACTAACATTATAGATAAAATTACATTTAAGGAGGAATAAATATGAGCATTAAAGTAGGTATTGTAGGTTACGGTAACATCGGTCGTGGGGTAGAAGCTTCACTTAATCAAAATCCTGATATGGAACTTGTAGCAGTATTCACAAGACGTAGTCCAGAGGATTTAATCATCCAAACAACTACTGCAAAAGTTGAACATATGGATAACATTCTTAATTATAAAGGTATCATTGACGTAATGATTCTTTGTGGTGGCTCTGCAACAGACCTTCCAGTGCAAACACCAGAAATCGCAGCTAACTTCAATACAATCGATAGCTTCGATACACATGCAAAGATTCCAGCATACTTTGAAGCAGTAAACGGTGCTGCTGCACCAGCTGGTACAACAAGCATCATCTCTGTAGGTTGGGATCCAGGTTTATTCTCTATGATTCGTATGATGTCTGGTGCTATCTTACCAGTAGGCGAAGACTACACATTCTGGGGCAAAGGCATTAGCCAAGGTCACTCTGATGCCATCCGTCGTGTCGAAGGCGTCAAAGACGGTAGACAATACACTATTCCTATGGATCAAGCAATCGAAGCTGTAAGAAGCGGTGCGAATCCTTCTCTTACAACACGTGAAAAACACCTTCGTGAATGTTTCGTTGTGGCACACGAAGGCGCTGACACAGCAAAAATCGAAGAAACTATCAAAAATATGCCTAACTACTTCTCTGACTACGATACAATCGTTCACTTCATCTCTGAAGACGAACTTAAAGAAAACCATAGCAAAATGCCTCATGGTGGCTTCGTATTCAGAAGTGGAACTACAGGCTTCAACAATGAAAATAAAGAAATCATCGAGTTCTCACTTAAACTTGATAGCAACCCTGAGTTCACAGGTAGCGCACTTGTAGCATACGCACGTGCTGCTGTACGAATGAACAAAGAAGGTATGGTAGGTGCAAAATCTGTATTTGATGTACCACTTAGCTACCTTTCTCCAAAAACAAGCATGGAGCTTATGACAGAATTACTGTAAGCACGCAAAAAGAACCCCCTCGTCACTAACTTCGAAGGGGTTCTTTTCATTCTATTCTTTTGGTTCTTTTTCTGTACGCTTTATATCTCTTTTACGAATCACTTTAATAATTACCCCTACCACAATGCCTATTGGTATAAGAATAATTAAGAATGGTGTAAGACCTACAAAGAATAAGACAAGACCTTTAAGAATGCTTGTGACTGCATCCATAGAGTCACCTAATTGTTGTTTAATTTTCTCTCCAAAAGTAATTGGATCAGGCTTGCTATACTCTCTCGCTTCTGCTACATAGACTGTAATCGTTGAGTAATCAATTAGGCTATCATATTTCTTAAGGCTTCCCTTTAAGCTCTCGATCTCATAAGTCACGCGCCCAAGCTCTTGACCAATCGTAAATAAATCTTCTAAATCCCCTGATTGCGCCATCAGTTCTTCCAGTCTTGTTGCTTGTATTTGAAGTGCATTAAGACGCATCTCTGTATCCATATATTGGTCTGTCACATCCTGCCCTTCTATTGTTTTACTAAGGACATTCCCATAACGCTCTGTGTCATTCATAAACTTATCAAACTGTGCATTGGGAATACGAAGTGTTAAAGTTGCACTTCTATTACTTCCCTCATACCCCTGTGTATTAGCTGTCTGTATGAAGCCTCCTAATACTTCTAGTTGCTTCATGATTTCTGCCATCGTTTTGTCAAATGTTTTTGTTTCGATATCCATCTGCCCAGTCTTTATGATTTTTCGATTCAGTCCTACAGTTGTGTTAAATTGAACGCCATTCCCCGTACCTTGCATACTCTCACTGTCTGCTTCTGGAGCATACTCGCCTCCCGTATCGTAGGTTTCTTCCATTGCTACCTTATTCTCCGACATTTCAGGCTTTGCAGAATCCATCGCTACCTCTGATTTAGAACTACACCCTACTAGTAGTACTACTAACATCAGCATGCTTAAGCATATTTTCATCACCTTTTTCATTTTCTACGCCTCCTTTAACTACATTTTATCATTTTAGACTGAATTTTCATATACTTTGTTCCACTCTTATTTTTTTTAGATACACGAAGGGGCATAACACGCGATTTCACCACATGTTATGCCCCTTCGTACTTTATTCTTTTTTATATACGCCTTAGATAGTCTGACACCATAGACCATCTTCTTTGCAGTACATGTAAAGTAGCCCTCTACCCCTTTTATGAAATCTTACTTCTGGATTCTGCTCAGGGTATAGTTTCATCAGGTGTACTTTATCCATCGTCACATACGCTACAAAAGAAATGTAATGCTCTTTATTCATGGAATGCTCAAACGTCACATAAAGGTCCTCTTCTACCACTTCTATGCTAGGTTCATGGTTTCCTTTATCGTCTTTCTTTGGCACGAGTGCCTCTAATTTTTGCCCACAGCAACTTAATACCAGTTCATTTGTACTCGTAATCACATTGTCACACACTGGACAAACATAAAATTGTGTCTTCTTCATATTGCCTCCTCTATTGTCGTTATCAACTGCTTCTCCTTGAATCAGTTCATTTATATTTATATCTAAAACTTCTGCAAGCATCTGGAAATTCCCTATATCAGGGCATCCTACACCTCGCTCCCATTTAGAAATCGTTTTATTGCTTAAGTAGAGCTTGGTCGCAAGTTCTTGCTGTGTCATACCTTTTTCTTGGCGTCTCTTCTTTATAAGCTGACCTATTTTCACACAATCCACTTTCCATCACCTCTTAGATCCATTGTACCCCTTCATGGATAAATCTACAATCCACGTAGCGTAGAGTATCCTCCGCATCGGTTATACTAATCAGCATCTTTTCGTTTTATTTATACCTACTGGTGATACATCTAACTCAAGTACCCCTGTATTTGAAGCAGTAACTAAAGCTTTAGAAACTGCAAAGTAAGACTTATTTTTGAATAAATAACAACAAAAATATGCCTATCTTAAGGCACATCACTATCATTAGGACCATAGTTATATCTTTTATTTAATAACATTTTATTTGTTTTATCAGTTATAACTTATATTTTTTATATAGTTTGAGGTATTATCAATAACCCTCCCTTCATCGACCCTACGTCACCTTTCCCTACCTAATGCCTCACAAAAAACCTGCTAGCCTTATTTACATAGTGCTAGCAGGTTTTTATCTTTATTTATTTGTTTATCTAGTAAATATCCAATGTGGCCTCTACTCTCGCCATACGTTCGAACACACGGAAGACTATATAGGCGATGACGCAGTAGCTGATACCTATGAGTAATTCTAAGCCTAGCTGCTGATAGACTATACCCATCTGTAGTGTCTCAGGTTCTAGGAGCATATGGATGACCTTAAGCCCATGGGTGACGGGTAGGATTTCACCTATTTGTCTGAGGCCTAGAGGTAGCCATTCTACGGGGAAGTTGGCTCCTGTAAGTGCAAGTAGTCCCATACTCATCAGGTTCATGATAAGGTTTAGGTCTCTTGTCACGAGGCCTAGTGAGCCCACTGCTAATGCCATGGCACAAGCTGAAAAGGCTACGACGATTACTGTTATGACAAAGAGTTCCATCACTTGCCACTCTAGTCTTACTCCAAAGAATAGAACCCCTGTCAAAAGGCCAATGCCAATACTTCGTAGTCCTTCCAGTATATAAAACATCAGTTTGCTCACAAAAATGCTAAACTTATTCACTGGTGATGTCACCAAGCTTTTCATTGTCCCCATGAAACGTTCTGCCACAAAGACACTTCCTACGCCGAAGAACGCACTATGGGTAATAAGGATCAGTGCATTTCCTATCACATAAGGGGCAATATTTGCTTCTCCATAAGCCTCAGTAGCAATCAAAGAGAAAAACACCACTTGTAAAACGGGATTCATCACTGCATAGCATAGAAAAGATTTCAGATCCATGCCACCATATAAGCTTTTATAAGTATAAAGTCCATTGCGATAAAGTCTTCCTATCATCTCCATCTTAGCTCACCCCCAACGTCGCATGAATACGCACCAGTTTATCAATTCTTTTAAAGAGTATGAGGCTTATGATGATATACACACTACTTAATCCGAAGAGCATCATCACTGCCTTACTATCCACCATCCCCGTAGTACTGGTTCTTAGCACTTCTATTGCCCATGTGGTAGGGATCAAATACCCGATCCAACCTATACCGCTTGGCAACGTACTTACGGGTACCATAAAGCCACATAAGATATAGATAGGATACTCAAGGCAATTCATCAAGACTCTAGCCCTCTTCGATAAGGTAAAGACAGGCGAGATAACTAACGATACACTGATAAAAGCTAGCATCATACTTATAAATGCCCCTATAAAAAGCCCCATGTTTTCCACTACTAGCATTTGTCCTGTCAAAAGTCCTACGGTTACACTACTAAGTACCATTCCGAGTAGTCCTAGTACTGTATTCGCCAAGATCTTTCCTATCATAATGGTGTAAAAAGATGTGGGTACACTAAAAAGGTTTTCCAACGTACCTGCATAGGCTTCTCTTTGTATATCCCCAGCAGATGAAAAGCATACGGCACTCCATAAGCTACAAAGTCCCGTACCTAGTACAACGTGATTGATAAAGTTTGGAATCCCTGAGTATTGATACATCATATAAAAAATCAGTGCAAAACCAATAGGCTGTATCACCACACAAAATTGAAAGGTCGGCCTACTAAAAGACTGCACCATCTGCAATCTAAAGGTAGCCCCTATAGCTTTTAGACTATGCATTGCTATCGCCTCCTACTAATTTGATATACACATCCTCCAAGCTTCCTTCGCCTTCTAGATGGCGCTCCTTCAACAGTTGTGTCGTCCCTATATCTAGCATCTGCCCTTTATTGATAATCCCTACGCGGTCGCACACTTCTTCGGCTTCATACATATAGTGAGTGGTCAGTAGGATGGTCTTTCCCTCTTCTTTAAGTTTCAGTATCAGCTGCCTTAATTCTTTTGCTCCTACTGGGTCTAGCCCTAAAGTTGGCTCATCTAAAAATAAGACTTCCGGGTCATTGATCAGTCCCCTGGCGATTTGCAGGCGCTGTTTCATCCCTTTCGAGTAGCCTTCCACTTTCTCATGTTCACGACCTTTTAACCCTACTAACTCCAGTAATGTCTCGATGCGTTCCTTAAGTACCTTTGTCGGGATCTTATATAAGTCGCCAAAGTATCTTAAATTCTCATACGCTGATAAGCGCCAGTAGAGCCCTCTTTCTCCTCCAAATATAAAATTAATACGCTTTCGAATGTGCTTTTCACCACCAAAGGTGGCATACCCTAGCACCTTTGCCTCCCCCTCACTTGGTGCCAGTAAGGTTGTAAGGATTTTGATTGTGGTAGTCTTTCCAGCTCCATTAGGCCCAAGCAGCCCAAAGATCTCCCCTTCCTTGACTTCAAAAGAAACGCCCTTTAGAGCTTCTACTGTCATATCTTTCCCCATACCTTTTTGTGCTTTATAAGATCTTTTTAAATTGTTTACTTCAATGACATATGCCATGACGCCAACTCCCCTTTCTTAGATGCACCCCTTACTTATTCGAATTAAGCTAGATGTACATCTAATTAATTTAACACTAGTATAATGTTTATCTAATTAGTTGTCAATAATTTAGATTGTAGTCAAACAAAAAAAGAAGTGCTCCTTCGCACTCCTTTTCGTTTTACATATGGAATTGTTTTTTCATATAATCCATAAAATACCCGATACTCTGGGTTGCTACCCCATAGTACTTACTATTTTTAATACGTTCTTCTGTCACCAGCCCACACATGCGTAATTGCTCCATATGATGTGAGATGGTAGCCGTGGATAAACCTAGCTTTTCAGCTAGTTCACGTCCCATCATAGGTGTTCCCGCTGCCAGTAGTTCTAGAATCATAAAGCGGGTCTCATCTGCCATAACTTTCATCACTTTGATGGCATCCTGGGATGTATAGCTTTTCTTTCGTATATTGAGTACAAGGATTTGGTCCTCGTATACATTGAAACGAAGAACTCTGTACGGCATAAAGTAGCTTGGTACGAAGTAAAACTTCTCATAAGGCCCTCTATTACCAAAAGTCTTACCCATAAGTTTCTCCGATGCTTCTAAGGGTGTTTGCCACACAGCTAATGCTTTCTCCACATCTTGGAGTACAGTCTCACCTTGCTGCTGAATGGTTTCATAAAAACTTTGGAACGCTGATGTATCTAGCTTTTCTAATAGTTCAAAGTACTCTTCTACAAAATGCTTGGGATTGGTAAATACCATATAATAAGCTGCATAACTTTTGATATGTTGCTGATACTTTTTATACAGCTCATAAAGATACTTCTCATCCTCACAAGCTTTCCTAATCACTTGGATCTCTATCCCTTTACCAAAGAAATGCTCTAAAAACTTTTCTTTAGGCAATGCTTTGACGTATGCTTCATAGGCTTTTCTATCTTCAAAAGCCTTACTCTCTGCCAAGAACTCTTGCATATTTCCTATGCCTCTTAGACCATCTAAAATTTCATATACCAGACGATACTTCCTGCACAATGTTTCTCTATAAGTTTGTTCATAAATAGCTTCTAAGTCTAAAAAATCAGTTTCCTGATTCCATAATCTTTCTGCTAGATAGTGAAGTTCGATAAGTGTTGAATAGGTACGATAGCAATTATTTGTTGTCCCTATAGCTTCCATCTATTTATCCTCGATTTTTAATTTTTGAGTCTATTATATACCAAAATCTACTTTTTAGAAACCGCCAATACTTTCGCCGCCCCTTATTACGTGAACAATTATCCCCTGCAATTATTTGACTTTATTGATTTTTTAAATTATTCTTATTTTAAACAATCACATTTTTATTTCGAAAGGAGCTTTAATCTATGCAACCTCTCTTAAAAGGTAATGCTTTAATCAAAACTTTTGCCCATGGTGAACAAGTGTTAAAGGGCATTTCATTAGGCATCATGCCTCATTCTTTCACTGTCCTCTTAGGACCTAGTGGTTCTGGTAAAACAACACTACTCAATGTCTTATCTGGCCTTACAAAGCCAACCTCTGGTGAGGTATCTTTTGGTGATACCTGCATCACCACACTAACTTCTGACCAGCTAGCTGATTGGAAGCGTGACCATACAGGAAATATCTTTCAAAACTATCTACTTCTTAATAATCTCACCGTTCGTGAGAATATCCAAATCGGCTTATCCCCTCATACAACGCCTATTCCTTTTGACGAACTTACCAAACTTCTAGATATTGATACCCTCTTAGATAAGTTCCCTAGTGAGCTTTCTGGTGGTCAGCAACAGCGGGTAGCCATCGCCCGTGCTGTCATCAAGAAACCTGCTTTACTTTTTTGTGATGAAGCTACGGGTGCATTAGATGAAGCCAATAGTAAAAAAGTTGTAGCACTCCTTCAATCACTCCAACAAAACTTTGGCATTACCATTCTATTTGTCACTCACAATCTTCAAATCTCAGAGACAGCCGATCGCGTGCTCACGATTAAAGACGGTCTTATCCACGAAGACCGTACCAATGCAAATCCATTATCTGCTTATGATATGGTATGGGGGTAATGTATGAATCTGGCCTATAAACAACTTTTCAAAGAAACTTTAAAAAACAAACTTTTTATCAGTCTTATGCTTCTTTTGACTGTTTGCACTTCCTTTATGTACTTCTTTGTCCATTTTTCTATTGATGGTAATCTACGTACTTTAAACCAACTTAGTTCACTCAGTGAAAATCAACTTTTGTACAAGAATGCTTTGGTTTCTAATACCATCCTTGCTACCAATATTCTACTTGCCTTTATCTTACTCACTGGCTTTGTCTTTGTTATGTTTTTCTACCGCTTTTTCAAGAAAAATAGCAAGGTCATTGGCACTTTAAAATCTCTAGGTTTTAAAGATGCTTTTCTTCGCAAGTTTTTTGTTTATCTCTCCTTTGGGTTATCACTTCTAGGTGGTCTAGTGGGACTCATGGGTGGTTATTTGATGTCGGATACATTGCTTCAGGCCAGTATACGCTCTTATCAAGTGTCTGACCTTGTAAAAGTTATTAGCCTTTCCACCCTTTTGATTGGTATATGTCTACCTACACTTGTCTTTTGTATCATTACTTTCTGTATGTACAGACCTATCCAATCCAAAGAACTTTCGCTTCTTCTCACACCACTACATACAGCATCACGCTCTACACCTGTGCTACGTCTAGCCCATACTTTAGCCAATCTGTGGCCTACCAAAAATAAGTTTCCCATACGCCTTGCTCTTAGAAAGCCTATACCACTTCTTCTCATCCTTACAGCCGTGACTACTTTTTCTGTCATGTTTATTTTGGCGTATTCGCTGAACTTAAGTAGTGGTGTAATCTATGACACGCAAACCAAAGGGCATCATTACTTAGTGGATACGACCTTTGATGCACCTCATACTTTTTCTGAGATTCCAGCAGACAGTATGCCTTATAGCCATGCAGAAGGTACCATTACATTTGGTGATACCCTACTCTCCCAGGACTTTATTGCCTTTCCTAGTAATAGTACACTTTTTGAACTCTATGATAGCAAGGGGCAAACTTTACCACTTCCTACCTCACAAGAAATCGTGATTTCCCCAGCACTTGCTGAGCTCTACGATTTACAAGTAGGCGATACACTAGTAGTAGAAGTAAGTGGTAACCATACTTCTTTTGTGATTTCTCACATTGTAGCCAATGCCAAACTCAACACCCTTTATCTAGCACCTGAAGCACTTGCATCGCTCCTCGCCTTGCCTCCATATACTTATACTTCTCTTTGGAGTATGGAGCCCACAGCTTTTGCTGGTACAGTCATCACTTCGGAAGAACGTCTCGATGAACTTCAGCGAAGCTTTGTCTCCAATCGTATCAGTGCGGTCATTAATCAAGTGATCGGTTGTGTCATTGGTTGTGTTCTTCTATTTCTTGCACTGCTTCTGACTTTCCAAGATAGTACACGCTATATACTCATCTTACATCTGATGGGGTATAAAACACCTGCCATCCGAAAAATGCTCATTGATATTTATAGACCTATTATCTATGGCTTCTTTATCCTAAGCCTTGGGCCCGCTGTTCTCATTGTCAAAGGCATCCTTCGTTCACTTTCGCTACAGATTGGAGACTACATGCCATTCCAGACCAATGTATGGGTCATTCTAGGTATCTTTATCCTGCTTCATATGGTATATCTCTTAGTTCAAGCTACTTTTACTCTAGGTATCAAAAAAGTGATTGCTACTGATAAACTTTATGAATACACCAATGCCGAATAAAACTCAAAAAGACGACTAGCATCCATACTTTAGGACGCTAGTCGTCTTTTTTAATCCTCCATTAATCTTGCAATTTGCTTTGGATCTCCCACTACGATAATACGGGACATATCTTTACGATGTTGATACGAGAATCTTACTTCTCCGTATTCATTACTATTAACACGCTCTAGTAGCTTATTGCAAAATGTCTGTGCTTCTATGGGATTCATTGGATAGTCGTAAACCGCACATACTGTTGGCACTTCTTTTTTTCTGGTGCTCATATAATCATACACAATGCCATTTTTCTTACTATCCACACTTTGTCTTACAAAGTCATGGTCAAAAAACTTGTATAAGTCCTCTGATGTAAATTGCCATACCCCTTCTATCTTCTCCCCATCCAAGAAACCTTGCTTGATATAATTTCTAATGGTTCTCGTACTAAGCATGGTCATCTCTGCTACATCTTCAATGGTATAAAAAGCCTTCATGGTCATACCCCTCTCACATCTGTTTTTAGTGTTGAACTGCTTTATACTTTTAAGTATAGATGCTCTCACGCTGTGTTTCAATTTGAAAAAGCGTGACTTTTTCATAGTGGAATGTACGCTTGGTCTACTTTTATCTGTTATAATACATTTATATTATACCTATATACATACTTAGGAGGTCATTTATGAAATATAATTGTCTCATCGTAGATGATGAACTGACCATTGCCGAAACAACTTGCGAATACTTCAATATGTTTGATATTTCTTCTGCTTATGTCACAAGTTATGAGGCTTGTGTAGATTTTTTAGCTAACCATCAAGTTTCTCTCATTCTTTTAGATATCAACTTAGGTAAATCCTCTGGTTTTGAACTTTGTAAGCATCTCAGGAAAACTTCGGATATCCCTATTCTTTTTATTAGTGCACGGACCAGTGATGATGATATTTTGACTGCCTTAAACATCGGTGGGGATGACTACATTACCAAACCTTTTAGTCTTAATATCCTGCTTGCTAAAGTGAAAGCTATGTTGAAAAGGTATGAAAATACCCAGCATACCCCTTCTCTTTCCCCAGCTTGTGAGCACATCGTCTTAGACTACAATTATCGTCTTGTCCTTGTAGATGGTACCCCTATCAAACTCAAAGAAATGGAATTTAAACTCCTAAGCTATTTAGTCGAACATAAAAACACTGTGGTTTCTAAGGATGAACTTTTTGATAGTGTATGGCAAGACCGCTTTATTGGGGATGGCACTTTGTCTGTACATATCAGACGTCTTCGTGAAAAGATTGAAGCTAATCCTAATGACCCTTCATACATTAAAACCATCTGGGGTGTGGGCTACGTCTTTGAGGTAAAATCATGACAAAATTCAGGGTCCCTTTGCTTATTCTTTTACTTCTCTTCGGCATTGGTACAGCCTTGACCTTTCATCTCCTTTCTACACCTCTAGATGATACGCTTGATATCATTAGCATCAATCGTATCCAACAAGAAGTAGCGAACCATTGGGGAGATATGGAAGCAGGTGACTACAGTGAGTATACCTATGATTTTAGTGTCATTGATTTAAAAGGTACGCTCCTTTATCAAACACGTCCTTCCCTTGACGCGTCTCTCACCTCTGCACTCAAGAAGCGTCTTCCCATTGTGGATGTCATTATAGATGACCAGATAGTAGGGAAAATACTTATCCACTACGATAGTCAACTTTCCCTTAGAGCTTTTCAGCACAAGTTAGCCAGTACGACCTATCTTATCCTCGTTGTTTTTTGCCTCTTTGGGGTATTGTATCTTGTGTATCTGCATCATACTATCCTCAAGCCTTTTCAAAAGTTGCAGGTATTTGCTAAGCAAGTAGCCAGTGGCAATCTGGATCTGCCGCTCAATATGGATAAACACAATGTGTTTGGTGCCTTTACTGAAAGCTTTGACCTGATGCGCCATGAGCTTCAAGTAGCCAATCAGAAAGCGTATGAGGCAAATCAAAGTAAAAAAGAACTTGTGGCTTCTCTCAGCCATGATATTAAAACCCCTGTGACGGGTATTAAACTTATTACTGAACTCCTTCTCGTCACTGTCCAAGAGGAAGCACTGAAAAAGAAAATCCACACCATTTACGAAAAAGCCGAGCAGATTAATCATCTGATTACAGATATGTTTCACGCCACACTTGCGGATTTGGGCGAATTTCACGTCTCACCATCAGAGCATTATAGCTCACTTCTGGAGACGCTCATTGATGAGGCTGATTATGAGGATAAAGTACAGCTAGACTCTATCCCTCCTTGTATGGTATATGTGGATTCACTCCGTCTTTCACAAGTGGTGAATAATATCATTTATAATGCCTATAAGTATGGAGGGCCTCACCTGCATATCACCTCTACTTTGACGTCTAACTACCTAGAAGTTCGTATACATGATGATGGGGATGGAGTCAGCGAAGAGGCTTTACCTCTACTCTTCAATAAATTCTACCGCGGTGATAATGCTACCTCACATACAGGTACAGGCCTTGGCCTCTATATAGCAAAACAACTGATGAACCGGATGGAGGGAGATATCTCCTGCTCCAATACATCGGATGGTTTCACCGTATTGCTCCTTTTAAAACTCATCTAACGCTAAAAGCCCTCCCAAGATGCAGCTCTTGGGAGGGCCTTTCTACTTTTATTACTTGATTGCTTCGATAGCAAATTTCGCACCTACTGGGCCTACGAGTGCGATGCTACCATCCTTAGGAAGAATCACACTTCTGCTACTTCCTTTGAAGATAGAGCTTGTGATACATCCGCCATCTTCATTGTACACGTAGTATGCACTTCCTTGTGGCACCGTAATAACGACTTCCTTACCTACATCTTCTTTGGCTACTTGATACCACTTAGTATAGCCGCTTTCATCAATAGTACAGCTTCCTTGAAGTTCTTTGGTCGTAGCGATACCATCCTCTGCTACAAAGAGAAGATCATTGCACTGAAGATACTCTACACCTGCTTCTCTATAGAAACTTAAGTCTTTAAGGTCTCTTCCTAATACTCCTGGTAGCTGTACTTCATTTCTAGCATGATCTGCATCTACAATGCGTGTATTCATTATGCCTTTTGTAGTTTTGGTATAGCCTGGTACTTCCTCTAATAACCCCATTTCCACATAAGGCATATTTAAATAATACGTCCCACTAGCTCTTTCCCCTATATTGTAATACTTCTTGCCATCTCGCTCTTCCCATACCTTCATCACACTGTCTGCCACCTTGTGTGGTGTCATCTTCTGTGCCATAGGTATAGTCATGGCGGTTTTACCAAGTCCTGATACACTTTCATAAGTAGAGCCTAGTAAATAAGTCTCACCATTTGCCTCTTCTCTAAAGTTTAAATAAGTGATCCCTTTGGTACCATCAGCTCCTGCACTCAGGCCTCCTCCTGAGATATACTGGCCATCTGCTGATACAAAATTGCCTTCACTTGTATAGTGATAACTTTGGTTACTACGTACATCACCTTCTAGTGCCTGAATCTCCATCGTATCTTCTGCGGTGAAGCTTACTTCTACCATTTCTTTTGCTTGGTAAACCCCAGCGTACTTTTTCATACTTTCAGGTATTGCTACCTTTTCTTTCTTTTCAAAGGCTTTCTCTTCTTTGATTGCCTCTATGATGCCTTCCTCTTTAAGCACTTCTAGTAAAATTTCTTGGGCAGCTAGCTGACACTGGCTACTTGCTCCACCTGAAGCTACCACTGCAATAGACATCTTTTCCTCAGGTAGCACTGTTAGATTGGCGTGGTACATCGTCGTATCCCCACCTTTTGAGAGTGCTTGAATGCCATATTGGTTAAAGGGGTAAGTATTCACTGCATCCCAGCCTAGACCATAACTAAAGGTACTATCCCCTTCTACTGCACCGATTGTATCTTCTAGGTGCCATGCCTTTGCCATCTCCTCTTTAGAAGCTTCTGTGAGGAGGGTTTCTTCACCCTTCATAAAGACCGCTCCGAACTTACATAAGTCTGCTGCTGTGGCGTAGATACCTCCTGATGCAAGAGGTGCTACAGCTTCCGTTGGTGTCTCCATGCCTCTATAATACGTCTTTGCTAACAGCTCTACATCAGGTAAATTGACGGGTGTATAAGTATTCTCCATTCCTAGAGGCTTTGCAATCTTCTGGTCAATGTAAGTGGTAAAATCCATACCACTTACACGCTCTACTAATATTTCTGCAAGGGTGAACCCGTCGTTGCAGTAGACTGAGAATGCACCTGGGTCAGCTTTTAAGCGCTGTGACTTAAGTCCTTCTAGCACCTGCTCTGTATACTGGTCATTGGTATCACCAAGAAGCATCCCATCATGAAGCGAAGAACCTAAAAGCCCTGATGTATGATTCAGTAACATACGTGGTGTAATGGCTTTGTAGCGTGCATCTGCCATTTCAAATTCTGGGATATACTGAATTAGTGGCGCATCTAAGTCTATCTTCCCTTCTTGGGCGAGTTGCATCACTGCTACTGTTCCAAACATCTTACTGACAGAGCCTATACCATATACTTCATAATCTGTAAGGATATCTTCTTCTTGGCTCAGTTCTTTTGGTGTACTTACTTGACTAGCTGTCACCCCATAGACTGAACCTAACAAAAGTCCAGCTGTTAAAAGCATACTGCTCCCTATTAAAATCTTACGTCTTTTCACGACTTCCCCTCCTATTCCGTGAGTAACTCATACGCTGTAATCTTGCGAATACCATAAGTTACTACCATTGACATACCATATACAAACACAATAATGAATACACTCATTCCTAGTACAAACACAGGATCTATCACAAATGCTAGACTCGTCAAACCTATCTGATGGAACACAGTCCCAAGTATAGGATTGGTAAAAGCAAATGTCATGATGCTGCCTAATACAGTCCCGATAATAGCTATGCCCATAAAATTAAGAGACATATGCTGCATAAGCTCTATAGTCGTGTAGCCTATGGCTTTATACACACCATACTCTTCTTTTCTACCACGAATCATAGACTTAATCACAAGGGATAAGATGGCTCCAATCATAATGAGTGTGACTACAAGCATACTTGCCACCATACCACTCATCATCGAAGCATAGGTCGTAAGCTGACTTTGTAAGAAATCATAGTAATTAGTGATTTTCTCGATTTTGTATGCACCCGAATTACCTGATAGTACAATCTCACCATCTACCATCAATGCATACTCCATACTTTCAATGCCGTACTCTGCTAAAAGCTTAGCAATTTTCTCATCTGCTTTTCTTTTGACACTTGCATACTTATCATTTTGCTCACTCACCACGTCTTCTTGCTCCATTGCCGACTCTGCTACTTTGTACCTACGCTCTAGTTCACCTACGTAAGTGGCTGGTGCCACACCTTCTTGGAGGTACACATCTACTAGATTCATCTCATACTGAGGCATAAGTTGCTTAATCCCTTCAAAAGACATAATACCCATCTTACCACCACCATTAGTGGTCTGGCTAAAACCTGTGATGACATAATTTTTTTCTTGTCCGCCTAAGCTTACCTTTACTTCATCCCCTATTGTCTTGCCTAGTTGTTCTGCTAGTAAGCCTGTAACGACAACTTCATTGACATACTTTGGCATATCCCCTTTATAGACTTCAAGTACTTCCATTTTTTCAAAATTATCTGAGACAATTATCTGTGTACCGATACCCTCAACTTTTAATTGTACGATATCTGATAAGTTAACCTTTCTGACACCTTCCATCTCTTCTATTTCCTTGGCAAAAGCTCTGATGTCTGTATGCTTTGTGGCTCTAATTTGTACATCACATAATTCAAGCCCTACCATTTGGTAGATAGCTGTATGATCTAAAGCGAAGTTAATATACATAACAGACATAAAGCCTATGGCGAAAGTCCCAATAGCAATAACGATAGTCATCATAATATTTTGCTTCACGTTCATCACTAGCTGCTTGCATGCAAGTCGTGTATGGATACTTCCAAACAATTTCTCTAATGGCATCCAGTTCTTTTTGAAATGGTGGGTTGTAATCCCTTTTCTAAGTGCTACCACTGGTGTAATCTTACGAATCTTGCGTGTGGCTAGGAGCGTCGTTCCTACCACAAGTAAAAGTACAATCAGTATAGCCACCACATCTACTCCTATCGTCACAGGCTGTTCCCACATAAATCCTGACCCCTGTGTTAATACGCCGTTAAACAAAGGCTGTACACCATAAGCTATAACTGTGGCAACTACTCCTGCTATTAATATAATGACTGCAAATTCTAATAGAAAAGCTTTAATGACTTCTTTACTTGTATACCCCATAGCCTGTAAGCTACCGATGGTTCTCATATTTTTTTGTATGTTTTCATTCACTCTAAACCAGATAACAATAAGGACGACCAATGTAAGGACGATACCAAATGCACTCATCATACTGGTCACCATACTAAGCATCATCGTTGCCATATCGCTCATATCCTTACTTGTAAGTAGGTAGGCTATGGCAAATAGATCACTAGCGCCTTCGCCATATCTTGTGGTATCCACGAAGTCCTGCCTGAAGTCTTCACTCAATGTGGCATCTTCTAACTTTGCAGATAAGACGTTCAATGCCCCTATCTCCTCATAAAGCTCTTGGTAATAACCTTCACTTAAAAAGTACTTGATATAGTTCCCATAAGGAGCACCATAGTACGCCGTCTCAAAAAAACCGACGATTTTGTAGCTATAACTTTTGTTCTTATATTCAAATAAAAAATCCTGACCTAACTGATACCCATAGCCTTTTAGACTAATGGGTAGATAAATACCTTCTTCACCTT
>JBOGBZ010000149.1:0-1690 GCA_051656485.1 Cellulosilyticaceae bacterium | reverse complement strand
CAATGCATATATGGAAAAAGGAGCCCTATATCCCATTGATTTAAATACAGAAATAGTTGAAGGACTTTATCCCATGATACGGCAAATGTGTGAAAAAGATGGAAAGCTTATGATGATTCCGACGGGGGTTCATTTTCCTGTATTAAGAGTTAATAAAGATTTTGTTAAATCAGTCGAACAAGAGATTGATTTAACAAAATGTACAATGACAACGTTTTTAGAAGTTGCAAAGCAGATACAAGAAACATTGCCAGAAAATATGGCGTTATTTCCTAAAGACTCAGAAGGGTACTTGGCAACTTATATAATGCAGCTTTTTTATCATGATGCAATAGTGGAGAATACGCCTATAACAAAAGAAAGTCTAGAGGCATTAATACAAACGTTGGAAACGTTAAAGTCCTGGGAGCATCCGTATTATACAGTTGAGGAAGTATACCAAAATGATAGAGGTGAAAAAGACGAGATTGTTTTTATGGTAGGATTTTATACTGCATTTGGAAGTGAAGAAGACTTTGCAATGTATCCGATGCCACTAAGTGATACAGGGTACTACTACGCTACGCCAAGAAGACTTTTTGGGATTATCAGTGAAGAAGAGAAGAAAGGTGCGGAGGATCTTTTAGGTTACTTATTATCAGAAGAAGAGCAGATGAACAATATGTTTGATACACTGCCAGTAAGCAGTGCATATACAGCACGCTATAAAGAAAATTATTGCAAAAAAATAGGGAATAGGGCAGTGGAAGAAGCAGAAAGACAAATACAACAACTTGAAACTTTGATGGGGTTGGCACAGGGATTCGCATCAACGGATCTAGGCTATAAGGCGATAGAGGAACAAATAAATGCCTACTTAGGTGAAAAACAAAGCAAGGATCAAGCAATAACAGCTATTCTGCGCTATATGACGTTGAATAAGTATTAAAAAAATAGAAAAAGAACACTATTATCTTGTATAATAAAGAAAAAGGGGGAGTGAGCATGAAATATAGTGTTCTCGTATGTGATGATGATATGAATGTTTCAAATTCTATAGCCATCTACTTACAGCAAGATGGCTATGAAGTGATACAGGCTTTTAATGGTATTGAATGTTTGGAGATACTTAAAGAAAGACAAGTGCATTTGATTTTATTGGATGTGATGATGCCGGAGCTAGATGGGATGTCCACATTATATAATTTGAGACAAAAATATACGATGCCTGTCATTATGTTATCAGCTAAAAGTGAGAGTACAGATAAAATAGCAGGACTGAGCTTTGGAGCGGATGATTATGTAGCAAAGCCTTGTGATATGATGGAGCTTTTAGCACGGGTGAAATCGCAATTAAGAAGATATACGGACTTGGGGAATATGAAAAAAGAAGAGGAAGCGTTCAGCGTGGGGGAGCTTTCGGTACACTGCAAATTTAATAAAGTTACGTTGGGGGAGAAACTGATTAAGTTAACCCCCACGGAATATAAAATTTTGCTCTGCCTTATGCAACACAAGGGACAAGTTCTTTCAAGTAGCCAGATTTATGAGATGGCTTGGGATGAAGAAGGTTATACAGTAGAAAATACGATTTCTGTACATATCAGGCGTATACGCGAAAAAATAGAGCGAAATCCAAAAGAACCTGAATATTTAAAGGTGGTGTGGGGCTGTGGATATAAGATTGAAAAAGATTTCTAAAGTCATAGGA
>JBOGBZ010000148.1:0-9724 GCA_051656485.1 Cellulosilyticaceae bacterium | reverse complement strand
GCAATTTTTTAGAGTTTATGAAGGAACCTATGCTAGCTGTTTTAGCGGCTTTACTTATTAATCAATTTTTATTTATGCATACAAGGGTACCTACCGGCTCTATGGAAAAAACAATCATGCCAAAAGATCACTTGGTGGTAAATCGTGTACCGACCTACTATCGTGACCCCATGCGTGGTGAAATCGTGGTATTTGAAGGTGACTATGAAAAGCTTATCAAGCGCGTCATCGGCTTGCCTGGTGATGTCATTGATTTAAAGGATAACGTGGTCTACATTAACGGTGAAGCCTTAGATGAGAAAGCCTATATTAATTTAGATGAGGTATCTGATAGAGAAGTCATTTATAATGTACAGTTTCCTTATGAAGTGCCTGAAGAAAGTTACTTTCTGATGGGAGATAATAGAGGCAACAGCTTAGATAGTCGCTATTTTGGACCTGTATCAAGAGATAAAATTTTAGCTATTGGAGCGGTCAAGATTTGGCCACTTTCACAAATGGGTGTTTTAGAATAAAAAGGGGGGATGTGTAGTGGAGAAATGGCGACGACTACTTGATTTCATCAAGGAGCCTATCTTAGTGATATTACTTGTTTTATTTATTTTTCAATTTATAGGAGCAAGGACAGAAATTCCCTCGGAATCAATGGTTCCTACAATTAACGTAGGCGATCAATTACTCATTACACGTATACCGACTTACTATAAGAATCCCGAAATAGGTGATATCGTTATTTTTTGGGAAGATAACACCAGCATGATTAAGCGTCTTATAGCAGGCCCTCTAGATGAAGTGGACTTAAGAGATGGGGATGTGTATGTAAATGGCGAATGTATCGATGAAAGTGCCTATGTACGTTATGAGCATAGTACTTACCCACTCCATGGAACGGATATAACCTTTCCTTTGATTGTTCCAGAAGACCATTATTTTGTCATGGGGGACAATCGAACAAGTAGCGCAGATAGTCGCTACTTTGGCCCCATATCAGAAAAGCAACTACGGGCTATAGGCGCCTATCGTATTTGGCCACTAGCAGAAAAAGGAGTTTTAAAATAACCACATGAAGTTAAAAGAAATAGATGTACATTTAGCTTCTCTTGAAGGAGAAGAACTTTTAAGACACTTAGTGACCTATGGTGAAGATGATCGAGTAGGTGTGAAGAAACTTTGTGATAAATATCGTAAGCGCTATGAAAAAGAGCAAGCGGTTAAAGAAGAGTGGGCAAGTAAGCTTGCTTTTGATAGCTTCTTTCATGAGGATCAGCACATTTTAGTAGGAATAGATGAGGTAGGTCGCGGACCCCTTGCAGGCCCAGTAGTGGCTGCGGCAGTTATTTTACCTTACGACTGTGACCTCACAGGGGTTAAGGATTCTAAAAAACTGTCCGAAGAAAAAAGAGAAGAACTTTTTGATAAAATCCAGCAACAAGCATTGGCAATTGGCGTAGGGATCGTACCGGCAGAAGTCATTGATGAAATTAATATTTTACAAGCTACTTTTTTAGCTATGAGAAAAGCAGTAGCTGAGCTTGGCCAGTCAATTGATATCATATGCGTAGATGGCGATAAGACCATTCCACAACTGGACGTGGTACAGCATGCGGTCATCAAAGGCGATGATAAAAGCGCAGCCATCGCAGCTGCTAGTATCATTGCGAAAGTGACGAGAGACCGTATGATGAAGGCTTATGCCAAAGAGTACCCAGCTTATGATTGGGAAAGTAATAAAGGCTATGGCAGTGCAAAGCACTACGAAGGGATTCGCGTGAGTGGTACGACACCGCTTCACCGCCAATCGTTTTTATAGCAGTTACCAAAAAGTTTTCAGACAAGACATCACTTAAAAATGGGGGATGAAAATGGTCAATTACGGAAAACTTCAGCAGGTTATGACAAATACCTTATTAAATCAAAAAGCTGCCTTGACAGATGATACAAAGGCAGCTTTTTTGAAGTGTAAGGAACTTTTTTTACAAGGATTGACAGTAGGTGATTTATTAGAAGGGACACTGGTGAAAATGCCAGAAGGTAACCTGATGTTGCAGCTCAAGGAAGGTATACAATTGCCTGTGCAACTCCTAGATGCCTTGCCGCTACATGAAGCGTTACAGTTTGTGGTGGAAGCAGTTAAAGGGGATCAAGTCTATATTAAGCCCAGTCAACCTGAAGCTACTATGGCAGAAAAAGCGATTCAAACATTTGGACTACCTGAAACTACCGAAATGAAGCAGTGTGTCGACACCTTTGTGGAGAAGGGTATGGCATTAGATAAAAGTAGCTTGTTAAAGACTTATTATTTACATAAACAAATGCAATTACCCATAGAAGTCGTTGTGAACTTAGTAGAGCATTTAGGCGATGAAGTAAAGAACGTATGGGGGAATTTCAAGCAATTACCACAGACTTATCTTAAAGAGGCAGTTCAGCAATTTGGAGAGCTTATGGCTATGCCACCACAGGAAGTGCACAAAGAGGCGTGGGCTAAGCAACAGTTGCAACTCATAAAAGTATTAGGTGGGCAATTACCAGCCAGTGAAAGCGATGCGATTCTTTCGCAATGTTTTAAAGAAGGGGCACCAGAAGTACAATTCCTTAAAGAATGGCTGACACCTTTAGAGCATACGTCTAAGCATCAAATGCTAGAGATGCCTGAAGTCGCAGATGGCCTCCTCCAGAAATATATAAATGATGGGCAACCTTTTCAGCTTTTACTGAAGCAACTGCATGAAAGTGCTTTTACCTTAAGTGCAGAAAAGCTGCAGACATTCAAGAAATGTGAGCTACCAATCAAACAAACACCTTTATTTGAAAGTTATGAGTGCCTACAAAAGTGCTTAGAGCAAGTAGAAGAAAAGTGTTTAACCAAAGAAGGCAGAGAACTTCTTCGTACCATACAAGAACCGATGACGCAGTATAGTAAGATTCAAGACCACGGTCAGTACTATACCTGTCTTTTTCAAGCGCAAGAACAGCGTAAGCAAGCAGAACTTTATTTCTTTAAGCCCCATAAAAAAGTGAATGGCAATAAAAAAGATTATTTAGCTGTTATAGCACTTGATTTACCAGCTTTACATCAGCTAGAGGTACATATTCATCAGCAAGATCAGGAGATAAGCGTGACCTTCTATGTAGGCGATGAGGATAAACAAAAGTTTTTAGCGGGACACTTGATGGAGGTACAAGCACGACTAGACACTTTGCATAAGCGTAAGATCTATATAAGTTGTCAGATAAAAAAAGAAGCGGCCATCAAGAAAAGTACCATAGACCAGAGTTTTACCGGCCTAGATGTCAAAGTGTAGGGAGGCAATATGGATGATAAGATGAAGAAAGTCGTGGCACTTTCTTATGAGAATGGGATGGAAGCCCCACAAGTGGTGGCATCTGGTAAGGGGTATGTAGCGGATCATATACTGGAAGAAGCTAAAAAACATGATATTCCCGTTTATGAAGATGCAAAATTGGCTACACTTTTAACAGAATTAGAAGTGGGAGAACAGATACCAGAAGCGCTATATGATGTGGTTGCAGAAATCTTAGTATTTGTAAGTGATATGGATGAACTGTATGGGAAAATCGGGAGTCAAGCAAAATAACAGAGTGATAGGCAGTTACTATGAAGACCGGGCAGCGACTTTTTTAGAAAGTAAGGGCTATAGGCTTTTGGCAAGGAATTTTCGAAATGCCAAAGGGGAGATAGACATTATTGCAACAGATGGTGAATACACTGTATTTGTTGAAATTAAGTACCGTAAGCATGTGGGGTGTGGCTATCCCAGAGAAAGTGTGCATCGCCGCAAGCAAGCAACCCTTATACAAGTAGCCACTTTTTATTTGGTGAAGTATAAACTTTATGATACCCCTGTGCGTTTTGATGTCATCGAAATCGTAGACCAAGAACTGCATCATATTGAGAATGCTTTTATGAAAGGAGAGTAGCAGATGTGTAAAAAATCGGAGTCGATCAAGTATGATAAAAAGATACCTTATGTGGTCTTTCCGCAGTGGGAGAAGGAAGCGGGCATGGCCCATTGCTTCACCACTAAGTTAGGTGGTGTAAGTGAGGATGAATGGTATGCACTGAACCTAGGGTTCAATAGAGGCGATGCTCATGAGAATGTGGTAGCCAATTATGAGAAGGTATGTGAGCTTTTAGAGGTGCCGCTAGCATCCTTAGTTTTATCAAGGCAAGTCCATGAAGATAAGATTGCTTATGTAGGTGAAGAAGCGTGTGGGAATGGCATCCTCTACCCAAATAAGTGGGAGAGTATGGACGGTATTTACACCGACCAAAAAAATGTAACATTGGTCACCCACTATGCAGATTGCGTACCACTGTTCTTTTATGCCAGAGATTATGGTATGATAGGAGTTGCTCATGCGGGATGGCGAGGAACTGTGTCAGAAATTGGAGTAAAGATGATCGAAAAATGGCATAAGACACATCATATTCCATTAGAAGCCATTGAAGTCGGTATTGGTCCATCTATTGGTCCATGTTGCTTTGAAGTACATAACGATGTTGCAGATGTTTTTTTGCAAAAATTTGGGCACACAGATTTTATTGTAGAAAACGACTTAAATGGAAAGTATAATATTAATTTATGGGAATGCAATAAGCAAAGTATGGTACGTGCAGGGCTAAAAGAAAATCAAATCGTATGTCTAGAGCTTTGTACGTGTTGTGAACACGATGTATTTTATTCACACCGACATACTCAAGGTAAGCGAGGCACTTTAGGTGCTTTTATGGTATTGAAATAGGAGATGACAGAAAGTGAAACCAACTAATAAACTAAAACCACATCAGATTATAGATGTTTTACCAGATAGTATTGCAGAAGAATTAGAAATTGAAAAAGGTGATAGCTTACTTGCAATTAATGGTGAAAAAATTCAGGACGTTTTTGATTACCGTTATTTATTATGTGATGAAGTGATCGAAGTAAGCATCAAAAAAGCTAACGGTGAATTATGGGATTTAGAAATAGAAAAAGATTATCATGAAGATCTAGGGCTTGTGTTTGAGACGGATTTAATGGATGAACTTATTCGTTGTCGTAATAAGTGCCAATTTTGTTTCATTGATCAATTGCCACCCAATATGAGAAAAACCGTTTATTTTAAAGATGATGACTGGCGTATGTCTTTCCTCAATGGGAATTACATTACCATGACCAATATGTCTGAAGAAGATATGGACCGCCTCATCAAATACCACCTATCACCGATTAATATCTCGATTCATGCAACTAATAGTGAAGTAAGGCAACATCTGATTCATAATAGGCATGCAGGTAAGATTATGGATCAAATGAAGCGTTTGGTAGACAATGGTATCGAAGTGAATGGCCAGATCGTACTCTGTAAAGGCCTTAATGATGGCAAGGTATTAGATGAAACCATTCGTGATTTAAGTGCCTTAATTCCACATATTTTATCATTGACTGTAGTGCCGGTAGGTATCTCACGCTTTAGAGAAAATCTACCGAACCTACAAGGCTTTGATGAAGCATCGGCAAGAGAAGTTGTTAAAGTCATCGAAAAATGGCAAAGCTATTACCTAGAAAAGATGGATACACGCTTTGTGTTTGCAGCAGATGAATTTTATGTGACAGGCAATATGCCACGACCAAACTATGACGATTATGAGCAGTTCCCTGTACTTGATAATGGGGTAGGCATGCTTACGAAATTCGAATATGAATTAGAAGAAGCGTTAGCACAGACAACGGGCGATGAGGAAAGCTTTGAGTGTTCCCTTGTCACAGGATGTATTGCAGAAGCCTTTATGAAAGCCTGTGCTGAGCGTGTACAAACCAAGTTTCCAAATGTAAAAATCCACGTGCATCCAGTTGTGAATCATTTCTTCGGCGAGCAAGTGACAGTAACGGGTCTTCTTACGGGCCAAGATATCGTCAGTACTTTACAAGGGAAAAAATTAGGTAAAGTTTTGCTCATTGCAGAAAATATGCTAAAATGTGGGGAAGAGATTTTTTTAGATGACTATACTTTAAAAGAGTTATCTGATAAGCTTAATATAGCTATACAAGTTGTTCCAAATGAAGGATCTGAGTGGCTAGAAAAGATTAAAGACCAAAAGGAGAAATACAAGAATGAGTAAACCAATCGTAGCAATTATAGGAAGACCAAATGTAGGTAAATCTACATTATTTAATAGACTTACAAGATCAAAAATTTCAATCGTAGACGACACACCAGGTGTAACACGTGACCGTATTTATGCTGATGTCGAATGGTTAAAATACCGTTTTACAATGATTGATACAGGTGGTATCGAGCCAGATAGTACAGATATTATTTTAAGCCAAATGAGAAGACAAGCTGAAGCAGCTATTGATGCAGCAGATGTTATCGTTTTCCTTGTGGATGTAAAGACAGGCCTTACAGATTCAGATATGCACGTAGCGAATATGCTTCGTAAAGCACATAAGCCAGTGGTACTTGTTGTTAACAAAGTAGATGATATGGTGACACAAACGATGGGCGTTTATGAATTCTACAACTTAGGTCTTGGAGATCCAATTCCAATTTCAGCTGGACAACCATTAAACCTTGGGGATATGTTAGACGAAATCGTTAAGCATTTCCCAGAAGACGCGGACGAAGAAGAAGAGGATGACTCAATCAAAATCGCAATTATTGGTAAACCTAACGTAGGGAAGTCTTCATTAGTGAATAAAATCGTAGGTGAAGAGCGTGTTATTGTAAGTGATATTGCAGGAACAACCAGAGATTCAGTAGATACCGAAGTAGTGATTGATGGACAGAAGTTTGTGCTTATCGATACAGCGGGCCTTCGTAAAAAGAAAAAAGTAAAAGAATGTATTGAGAAATACAGTATTATTCGTACGGTAGCAGCTGTTGAACGTGCAGATATTGTTCTTCTTATGATCGATGCAGAAGAAGGCATCACCGAGCAAGATACAAAGATTGCAGGTATTGCCCATGAAGCTGGTAAGGGTTCTATTATCGTTGTGAATAAATGGGATGCGATTGAGAAGAATGATAAGACGATGAATGCTTACCTTAAAGACTTAACAAATACATTAGCTTACATGCAGTATGCACCATGTGCATTTATCTCTGCAAAGACAGGTCAACGTGTAGGAAAATTATTCGATAACATTCGTAGCATTTCAGAGACACAAACAATGCGTATTAGCACAGGTGTCCTAAACGATGTACTTTATGAAGCAATGGCAATGAATCAACCACCTACAGATAAAGGAAAGGCGCTTAAGATTTACTACATGACTCAAGTAAGCATTAAGCCACCAACATTCGTTATCTTTGTAAATGATAAAGAACTTATGCACTTCTCTTATTTAAGATATATCGAAAATCAAATGCGTGAAGCTTTTGGATTCAAAGGAACACCTGTAAGATTTATCGTAAGAGAAAAAGGAGGTAGAGAATAAACATGTATAGAGTGATTGCACTTGGTCTAGGGTACCTATTAGGGGGCATACAAACTGCGGTTCTTTATAGCCGATTAAAAGGCATGGATATTAGAGAACACGGTAGTGGTAATGCAGGTGCCACTAATACGTTACGTGTATTAGGGAAAAAAGCAGGATTATTAGTATTTTTAGGCGATGTATTAAAGGCAGCGATCGCTGTCCTTATAGCGAAAGCTTTATTTAAGGAACATGCGTATGTGGTAGGTTTATATACGGGTATTGGTGCTATTTTAGGCCATAGCTACCCGATGTTCTTTAAATTTAAAGGTGGTAAAGGTATTGCCGTGACAGTAGGTGCTATTTACTTTATTGATTTTAGAGTAGCACTTATTGCAAGTATTGCATTTATACTATGTGCTTTTATAACGCGTATCGTATCTGTTAGCTCTATGTTGCTGACATTATCTATTCCGATAGGCATCATGCTTTTCCATCAAGGACAACCTTTTGTAATGGAAGCCACACTTTTAGGGGTTTTCATAGCAGCATTTACGGCGTACCGCCACAAAGAGAATATCAAGCGCTTATTGAATGGGACAGAGTCTAAATTAGGTGCTAAAAAATAAGAGGAGGTATTACCAATGAAAAATATTGCCGTTTTAGGAGCTGGCAGCTGGGGCTTAGCGCTCGCGCTCCTTCTTAATGAAAAAGGTAATAACTTAACCATCTGGTGTTATGACCAAAAAGAAAAAGAAGATATTTTAGCACATCGTGAAAATAAAAGATGCTTACCAGGTATTAAGCTGCCGATTGAAATGCAGTTTACGAACCATATGGAGGAAGCACTGAAAGATAAGGACTTTGTCATTATGGCAGTACCATCAAAAGCGATTCGTGCGACGATGGAAGCGGCAAAGCCATACCTTGAAAAGCAGACAATACTTGTTAATGTCTCAAAAGGTATCGAAGATGGTACCAACTTACGTTTATCAGAAGTTATGAAAGATGTAGCGAATAATGAAGTAGCGGTTCTTTCAGGGCCAAGTCATGCGGAAGAAGTGGCAAGGCATATTCCAACAACTGTGGTTGTAAGTAGTACTGAAATGCATGTAGCAGAGCAAGTACAAGATTTATTTATGACAGATTACTTCAGAGTTTATACAAACCCAGATTTAATAGGTGTTGAATTAGGTGGGGCTTTAAAAAATGTCATTGCATTAGCAGCCGGCATTGTAGAAGGTATGGGCTATGGAGATAATACAAAAGCAGCACTTATTACTCGTGGCATCACAGAAATTTCACGTTTAGGTGTAGCAATGGGTGGTGAACCAGCCACTTTCGCAGGACTAACAGGTATAGGTGACCTTATCGTTACGTGTACAAGTGGTCATAGTCGTAATAGACGTTGTGGCGAGCTTATTGGTCAAGGTTACACATTAGATGAAGCCATTAAAAAGGTCAATATGGTTGTGGAAGGTGTACCAACTACGAAAGCAGGCTATGACCTTATGAGAGCGCATAACATTGAAATGCCAATACTTACAGTTATTTATAAAGGTCTTTTTGAGAATGTAAGTGTACAAGATGCGGTGAAGCAATTGATGGGTCGTAATAAAAAAATGGAAACATTAGATTAATCTTAGGCATATATCGCCTATTTCCACATATATTTAAATGTACCCATACATTTTAAATATAAGGAGGCGTTCTAACATGGAGTATTATGACATTTATAGAGATATTTCAGAAAGGACAAACGGCGATATATACTTAGGAGTCGTAGGACCTGTACGTACAGGGAAATCCACATTTATTAAACGTTTTATGGAGGCACTTGTTATTCCAAACATTGAAAATGAGCATAGCAAGGTGCGCGCACAAGATGAATTGCCTCAAAGTGGTGATGGAAAAGTCATTACAACAACTGAGCCAAAGTTTATACCAAATGAAGCCGTACAAATTAAAATCGGAGGCGATTTTGATGTACAAGTACGTATGATTGACTGTGTAGGGTATATGGTACCTGAGGCAGAAGGGCATATGTATAACAATGTACCACGTATGGTTAAGACACCTTGGTTCGAAGAAGAAATCCCATTCACTAAAGCTGCTGAAATGGGAACAAGAAAAGTAATTAATGACCATTCAACAATAGGAATTGTTATAACTACAGATGGAAGCATTACAGATATTGCGAGAAGTAGTTACATAGAAGCTGAAGAGCGCGTCATTAGTGAACTCAAAAAAATCGGAAAGCCTTTCGTTGTATTGTACAATACAAAGAGACCTTTTGATGC
>JBOGBZ010000147.1:0-67322 GCA_051656485.1 Cellulosilyticaceae bacterium | reverse complement strand
TCTTCTTCACTTAATGCACCATCTAGATATGCCGATAGTTGTTCGTTATAATCATTACATCTCATAAGTTGCCCTCCTTTTTAGTGATTTGACGAAAATAGGAAACATAAGGTTCCTTATTTTGCATTAAAATCTTTTTTAAGGCCATTCTGGCACGGGATAATCGTGATTTGACTGTTCCGTTATTGAGTTCAAGTACTCTAGCAATCTCTTCATAAGCATAGCCTTCCATATCTCTTAAGACTAAAATCTCTCTATATTCTTCTTTTAATTCACCAAGGGCTAAGCTCATTACATCTTGCATAGCAAGTCGTTCCATATGCTCTTCCACTGAAGCTTTCGTATCTTCTTGCTCCAGAAGGTGTACTTCTCCCTTTTCTTTATTTTCTTGGTAAAGCGACACTTCATCTTTACGCTTTTGTTTTCTTAGCATATCTAAGCATTGGTTGGTTGCGATACGGTAAAGCCAAGTGGTGAACTTAGCATTCCCCTCGAAGTGCTTTATCTGTCTCCATATTTTAACACATACTTCTTGTGCAGCATCATAAGCTTCTTGCTCATGACAAAGCATACGTAAGCATATGGCATAAATCGTTTTTTCATGGTGGATGATTAGCTTTTCAAAAGCCTCTACCGAGCCTTTTTGCGCTTGTTCAATCAACATTTTTTCAATTTGTTCATCCAAAATGTATCCCTCTTTTCTTCTGTAAACCTCATCTTCCCTACTATCATAGCATATGTTTTTAGAGATTTCATCATATTAGGTAATATTTGCTAGTATTTCTCTTGCATGTTATGTCCAGTTATGCTATGATAATAAAGTCCTAGCCGGTATGTCGGAATTGGCAGACGAGGCAGACTCAAAATCTGTTATCCGTGAGGGTGTGTGGGTTCGAGTCCCACTACCGGCACTGACGAGAGCATCCATGATGCTCTTTTTTTTATGCCTTTTTTCCCTTCAAAAAAAAGATACCTTCTTATAAGAAAGTATCTTTTAGCGATAGTGAATCCATTCGTTCTTTTTTCTCATTTCCATATACATCTCATACGCTTTTTTTAAGATATAGCGTTCATCCGAAAACTTCACTAAATGATAAGCTTCATGGAATTTATAATACCCCACATCCATAAAATACTCTTCTTTTTGTGGTTTCGTATGGAAGTTATCTGCACGCATCAAATACCAGTACACCGTCTTATGAACCAGATCCTCTCTCCCTTGGAAGGTATACTCACTGGATCCGATATAACTTACTATTTTAGCATGTGCACCAGATTCTTCTTTCACTTCTCTTAATGCTGTTTCTTCATGACTTTCCCCTTCTTCAACTGTACCTTTAGGTAGAACCCACCCCACATATTTGTGTTTGTAATCTTTATATAACACAAGAATTTTCCCTTTGTGGATGACAACGCCTCCGCAACTGACAGTCTTTATCATGCTATCACCTGTCTTTCTCTATAAAAAACCCCTTTTTACTTAGTATAGCCTGTTTATCAGAGAATTTCAATCAAAATAAGCATGTATAAGTTTGTCTGCTACATCTAAAGCTTTTGCACCCTTGCCACCTTGTTCTACTAAAATAGCAAAAGCAATAGGTGTCTTTTCTTCATCTTCTGCAAATCCTACAAACCACGAATGGTCTTTACCTGTCTCGTTTTGAGCTGTACCCGTCTTTCCACCTAGACGTATGTCTTCATGTATAATGCGGGATGCTGTGCCTTCTTCCACTACTTGAATCATCATTTCTTGTAGGGTTTTACAGATTGACTCATCTATATAAGCACCTTTATACTCCGGTAACTGCTTGTAACGTGTATTGCCTTTTTCATCCATCGAGTAGTCTACAAGGTACGGTGCCATTAAGACCCCATCGTTATAAATCATTCCTGCAACCATTGCCATATGCAAAGGTGATACTAATGTTTTTCCTTGTCCGATATAAGCTGCTAACGTATCAAAAGAGGATACATCCTTTAATGCAATGCTACTGGCTTTATGCTGTAACTTATCTGATAACGGTGTATTAAAGAGCAGACGCTCGCTAACACGCTCAACTTCCTCTGGCTTTACCTTGTCTGATAAGGCAATAAAGTAGGCATTACATGATTTGGTAAAGGCACTATTTAAATCTACCTCGCCATGGGCCGTTCCATTGTAGCATTGAATGACGTGACCGTTTTTCTCGATCTTACCTGTACACGTATACGTAAAATCTGGCTGATGACCTTCTAAGTAGGCAATAGTGGTCATGATCTTAAAAACAGATGCTGGTGGATACATCCCGTGTGTGGCACGATTAAGAAGTGGACTTCTTGTGGTGTCATCACTTAATGCATCCCATTGTTCCTTGATGGTGTTTGGATCAAATGAAGGATTGGCATACATGGCACGTATTTTTCCTGTGGTAGGCTCTAGAACAACCACAGCACCTTTTCGCTTTCCAAGTCCTTCTTCTGCTGCTACCTGCAACTGATGATCAAGGGTAGTGACCACATCATGCCCTTGGAATTTCGTGCCGTTAAAAGCATACTGGAACAACGAGCTGATGTGATAGTCAGGATAAAGAAGCTCTACATTGGCCAAGGCTTCTATCCCATACTTGCCTCGTTGACTATAACCGATGGCATGTGCATAAGTCGAACCATAAGGATAGACCCGCGTATCTTCTTCGGTGGTCGCTAGCACTTTTCCTGATGCATCATAAATAGTGCCACGTACCACTTCATTTTCTAAATGGTCCAGTCGTTTGTTGTAAGGGTGAATAGCGATGCTTTTACTTTTGCTCACCGTAAAATAGCCCATATAAATCACCAATGCCACAAAAACAACGATAAAAAACCAAGCGATTTTATAAATAGCTTTATGATCTTTCACTTTTCTTATCCTCCTTTCGTGTCACCTTAAGGGTTTTTGAAAGTAAGAATCCTAAAATTCCTATCATGGATAGGCTGGTAAGCATGGACGAACCGCCATAGCTTACAAATGGCAGTGTAATACCCGTTAAAGGAATCACTTTAAGGACACCACCTAATATAATAAGTGCCTGAAGCCCAAAGACAACGACAATACCAATGGTAAGCATCGCCGAAAAGTTATCTAACTGTACAAGAGCAATTTTAAGCCCTTGCAACAAGATGCCTAAATAACATAGTAAAATCAAAATGCCAAACATATTACCAAACTCTTCACAAATAGCTGGGAAGATGTAGTCTGTGGTAACGATAGGAATCTGCTCGGGTATACCTCTTGTAAGCCCACTTCCAAGCCAGCCCCATGTACCGATGGCAAATAACCCTTGTACCACTTGATAACCTTTATTCTCTATATCTGCCCAAGGATTCAGCCACGCTTCTACTCGCACACGCACATGACCAAATAAGAAATAGCCTGCTATAGCAGCTAAACCGCCAGCACCTAAGCCTAAAAGTGAAAGCCATGACTTCCGTGTGCCTACATAAAGTAAAATGAGGAAGGTTAAGAAGTAAAGCATGGCACCACCTAAGTCACGTTGAATCACTAAGCCCAAAATGAGTGCTGCTACCAACACACATATTTGTACAATGGTTTTGAAAGGCTTTTCTTTCATTTCAAAATCATGAAGCGCACTTGCTAGGTACATAATAAACGTGATTTTTGCAAACTCTGAAGGTTGAAACCCTATAGGACCTATCTGTACCCAGTTGATTGCCCCATAGATTTTTTCACCCCAAATAAATGGCATCACTATAAAAATAAAGGTCGCTATCAAGTACAGTTTCTCATACTTATGATGAATCAAAGGTTTAAATAAGTATGGGAAGGCCAGTGCTACTAAGATTCCTAGAATAATCCAGCCTACTTGTTTTGTGGCTTCGCCATGCTCTAATCGCTCAAGCATAATATATCCTACATCCATTAGGAAGAAGATGAGATGCCATAACACAAGTTGATCCTGCCTCTTAAACCACATAATCACCCATCTAGTAACGGTAATGACCCCAAAAACTACCACGCTATTAAGGAGTATTTCCTTTTGTACCATCTGATCTGCGGTTTTCCCTATAAGAATACACGTCGCTCCTAAATGAAAGAAACTAATACATAAATAGAGCAAGGTATTTTTATGTTTGCTTTTGCCTAAATTATAACTTATAAATGGCTTCATGAAACTAAAGGCTACGACGACGAATACAATCGCAAACCCTATGAAAATATATCTGCTGAGTAAAATCATCAAATTCAGATACGCCATTTTATCCTCTCCTTTTATTCAATGGGCTTGAAAAAGATACCCAATTGAGTTGGTTTTTGAAGGGGTTCGTCTTCATATAAATGCTGTAAAACCGCTTCTACTTCTTCTTTTGTTTCTTGTGTAAAGACAAGTCGATGACGAGGGATCGGTAATTCTGCCATGGCTTTTTGTGGATGGAGTAAAAGTGGCTTCTCCATAAGCACTTGCATCTTACAACTTACACAGTCTGTTACGAGCGGCCATTGACACTGTTTACGGTCTTCTAATGTATAAGACCCTACCTTGGCTTTATGCTTCATACATTTGCCATAGTTTCCTAATATACATTGCTCTGTAGTCATCACTGGCATATGTCCATAAATGATTTTTTCTAATGGCCCCTCTAACGCAAGTAATTCTTCTTTTGAAAGCTCTAATGATGGCGTCACGGCTGTGGCACCTTTTGCTAACCAATGTGATGTATTTTCATTATTCATGATGTTTAATGTATAATCAATGATTTTCTCTTTTGGACTCTGGCTTACTTGTCTAAATGCACCGTAAGTACGTACCACATAACCTGCTATGGCTGTCTCTTCCCATTGCTTAAGGGCATCACCGTATTTTTGCCACGTTTCATTCTTCATAATGGCTGGTAACACTAAGTAAAGTGGCTTCGCCTTCTCTTGACAATACGCTAATGCTTCCTTCGCCTTTTCATCATCATACTGCCACTCCCAGTAAATCGCATCAATGGCATCACTTGTTAAGCACGCTTGTAATTGTGCCATCGTACACACTTGTGCCACTGTTTGTGTTGCTGTAGCGTTATCAACGAAGTTAGGCTTTTCATAAGTCAACTGCTTCTGGTCACCTACTGCACATAATTGTACTTCAAGCCTCTCTACTGCTTCACGGCGTAGTGCATTCAGTCCACTAACGTTCATATAGGCATTGTCTGGCCATAGAACCTCTAATGTTTCAAAGACAAAAGGCGTGCTGCCTAATTTACTTAATTGCTTAGTCGCTGCTTCTTCTGTCAGTGGCTTATTTTCTGCTGCTTGTAATACTTCGCCCTCTACCGTTACTTGATGTTCTTTATACATAAGCGTGAAACGTAAAGGCTCACCAATACAGCCTTCTACTTTTCCATCTATCGGTAGCTTACGCACCGATTTTTCATAGGTTTTCTTAAGACTCTTAAGAAGTTCATGATTTTTAGAGAGATACACTGGACTGCCTTCATCCACCCATCCTTCTACTTGAAGCGTGAATTCTTCACCTTTTGGATAGACTTTACAAATCCCTGCACCTGTATGCTTTTTCGTATTCCAAATCTCTAGGCCATCGCCTGGATGAAGCTCTTTATTGGTATAGAAAGTAGCTAATTTCTTTTTAGGGTTATACTTCACCACATGCCCGATATGCAATCCGATGTTTTTAGGGGTCTTTTCTGTAAGCATGGTTTTCCCAGCTTTTTGATGGTAGTAACCTTCTGAGAAGCCACCTCTGTTAAAGATCGATTGGAGTGTGTGTAAATCTTCTTCCTCTACTTTATAATGGGCTGGATCTTGGATAGCTAAATCGATGTACTTACGATAAATCTTCGTAACAGATGCCACGTATTCTGGTGATTTCATACGTCCTTCGATTTTAAACGAATCAATCCCACAGGCTATAAGCTCTGGCAAGATGGATAAGGTACAGATGTCTTTTGGACTCATTAAGTAGAGTTCCTCTAAGATGCGTTCTCCACCTTCATACAGACTATACGTCATACGGCAAGGCTGTGCACAGCGTCCTCTATTGCCACTACGTCCACCAATTAAGCTACTGAGTAAGCACTGTCCTGAGTAGGAGTAACATAAGGCACCATGAACGAAGCTCTCAATCTCTACTGAGGTATTGGCTTTAATGAAACGAATCTCTTCTAATTGGAGTTCTCTTGAAAGCACCACACGTTTAAAGCCACATTGCTCTAGAAACTTCACATCTTCTAGACTGTGGGCAGTCATTTGTGTACTTGCATGCATGGTGAGGTTCGGGAAATGCTCTTTAATGAGCTTTGCCACGCCAAAGTCCTGTACAATGACCGCATCTACTTGAAGGGCTTCTAAGTAACCTAAGTACGTCATCAAATCTTGTAATTCTGCTTCTTTTATTAAGGTATTGACTGTAATATGTGTTTCTACACCTCTTAGTTTGCAGTAATGCACAATCTTTTCAAGTTCATCACTTTCAAAGTTGTCTGCATATTGTCTGGCATTGAATGCCTTGCCTCCTACAAAAATAGCGTTGGCGCCATTTTCTATGGCTGCCAATGCATTTTCCATTTTTCCAACAGGTGCTAATAATTCGATCTTCTTCACGTTGTTTTCCTTTCTGATTGGACAAGTAGCAAAAGGGAAGATAGCTCTTCCCTTTTGCTTGTCCACTAGTCTTATCCATTAGTATGTCTATGTTGAACGTTTCTTAACCCTTAGGTCACTTATTTCTAGCGCCATTTCATCCATACGCTCTCTCAGTAGCATATTCTCGTGGTTGCATGTCTCAAGCTCTTTTTCATAGGCTTCAAATGTCTCTTTCAATTTAAGGTACTCATCTGCCAGCTGAACGGCTGCTAACATATGGACCCCTGAACTACTTAAATGATGATTAAAGTCTTTCTTTTGAATCCCTTTGATTTGTTCATTGATGAGATGGGCTACTTTTTGTATATGTTCTTTTGATTCAGTCCCTTGTAATGCATAGGTATTGCCACCAATGGTTACTTGTATTTTATTTTTTTCCATCCCCGTCACCCTCTATCCACTCGTCTTTTAGGTTTTATGACATTATAGCATAGCTTCCTAGAAAAAACTACGGTGCAGCAATTTCTAGCACATCCCATGCACTAGGTGTCAGCATACGCCCTCTTGGGGTACGTTGCAGTAACCCTTGCTGCATAAGAAATGGCTCATACACATCTTCTAAAGTATCCTTTTCTTCGCCCAGTGTGGCTGCTAGTGTCTCTAGACCTACTGGTCCCCCCTTGAAATGGGTCGCAATGGTTAGTAATAAGCGTCTGTCTAACTCATCTAAGCCATTGGTGTCAATCTGTAAAAGCTTCAGTGCACTGGCTGCCGTCTCTTCATCTATAGTCTCTTTATACTTGATAAGGGCAATGTCTCTTACACGCTTTAAAAGTCTATTGGCAAGTCGTGGCGTTCCTCTAGCGCATTTTGCAAGTGCTTGTGCCCCTTCTGGTAAAATATCTGTCTTTAAAAGGCGTGAGGTACGACAAATAATCTGTGTTAATTCTTCTAAGGTATAATACTCCAAACGTTGCATAATCCCAAAGCGGTCTCTAAGAGGTGAACTAAGCATCCCTGCACGGGTGGTTGCACCTACTAAAGTAAAGGTCGGCAACGTCAGACGAATGGATTTTGCTGTAGGCCCTTTCCCCACCACAATATCGATGGCAAAGTCCTCCATCGCTGAATACAGTACTTCTTCGATATGCTTTGGCATACGATGAATCTCATCGATAAACAGAATATCGCCTGGCTGTAAATTATTAAGTATGGCTGCGATATCCCCTGGCTTTTCAATGGCTGGTCCTGAAGTTACCTTAAGCTTTACACCCATTTCATTGGCGATTACCCCAGCAAGGGTGGTTTTCCCAAGCCCTGGTGGTCCGTAAAGTAGCACATGGTCAAGACTTTCACCGCGCATTTTCGCCGCTTGAATAAAAATACTCATCGCTTCTTTAATCTTGCTTTGCCCCACGTATTCTGCCAACGTAAGAGGTCTTATACTTGCTTCTATTTCATAATCTTCTAATTGCAAATCTGCTGAAACAATACGCTTTCCCACTTAAATCCTCCCTTCTTAACCCATTAAGAGCTGAAGTGCTTTTTTGATTAAAGTCTCTGTATCATCCTCATAATCAAAGATTGCTTTCACAGCTTTTCTGGCTTCTGCTTGTTGATAGCCTAAAGCACCGAGTGCTTCAATAGCTTCTTCTTGATGGTCTTCTTTTTCTGGTGCAAGTCCAAAAGTAAGTGCATCTAAGTCGACGCTTACCATTTTACTCATACTATCTTTAAGTTCCAGTATGACACGCTGTGCCGTTTTAGGGCCGATGCCACTTACTTTGCTAAGGGCTTTACTATCTGCATTTAAAATAATCTGCATCAGTTCATCATCTGGATACATATTTAAAATTTGCAAAGCACTTTTAGGGCCAATGCCATTGACACTAATAAGCTTTTTAAAAAGGTTTTTCTGTACTTTATTAATAAATCCATAAAGATCATAGGCATCTTCTTTTATATGTTCAAACACGTAAACCCTTACACTTTCACCAATAGTTGCTGGTGCTAAACCATGTGTGTACGGCATAAAAACTTCATAACCAATATTGCCTACTTCTATAATGACACTACTTTCTTCGATACTTACAATCTGTCCATTTAAATATGCGATCATATTAACTCCTTCTACCAAGAACATTTGTTCTTATTGTACACTAATCCTACCTTTACGTCTAGTTAAGCCATTCTTTTTATAACAAAAAAGATGGACACATGGTCCATCTTTTCATTAATGTTTTGTTGAAGGTTTGTACTGTAATGGATGAAGCTCCCCATCTGGCGTCTTGATCTTCGTGTTTGCCAATTGGTTTTTAAAGTTTGAGCGAAATACATTTAAGTACTGTTCGCGTAAGCCTTTTTGCTCCTCTAATTCATCTGGTGTAAGTCCCTCTGTTTTTTTCTTATTTGCAAGTACATTAATACGTGCAATCAGTGCGTCCATTTCCATTGTTGTCATCCTTTCTTTATTTGCCTACAAACCATGTGCCTACATCTTCGCCTTCTAGTACTTGATAAAGGATTGATATATCATCTCCTAGTGCTACCACTGTATGGGTACCACATGATTTGGCAATTTTTGCAGCTGTAATTTTAGTGGCCATCCCACCTGTTCCAAATGCTGAACCTGCATCTTTTCCTAAGCCTTCTACTTCTTCTGTGATTTCCTCCACTGTCTTAATTAAGACTGCATCTGGATTTTCTTTTGGGTTATCTGTATAAAGCCCATCAATATCTGTCAAAAGAATCAGAAGGTCTGCGCCTACTAATTGTGCTACCATGGCAGATAACGTATCGTTATCACCAAAACGGTAACCTTCGATTTGCGCCGTTGATATACAGTCATTTTCATTAATAACCGGTATAACGTCTAAATCCACTAATGTTGATAAGGTATTTTTTGCATTTTGTTTTTTGATAGGGTCTTCTATTACATCTTTTGTAAGAAGCACTTGTGCAATCACTTGGTTGTATTCACCAAAGAATTTCTCGTAAATCTGCATTAAAATCGCTTGGCCAATGGCTGCTGTCGCTTGCTTAAGTTCTAACGCTTGCGGTCTTTCTTTAAGTTGCATGCGTCTAGCGCCTACACCAATGGCACCTGATGATACAAGTATTATTTCCTTACCTTGGTGATTTAAGTCAGTAAGTACCCTTGCAAGCTTTTCCATTTTATTTAAGTTGGTCTTACCATTTGGATGTGTCAAAGAAGATGTACCTATCTTGACAACGATTTTATTGCATTGTTTTAATGCCTCTCTCATCTCTTCCCCTCTATTCTATCAAAAATTGTGCATCTGAAGTTTTACCTATAGTTGGAATCGTCTTTGCTTGAATGGTTGCAAGCATTTCTTCTTCCCCTTCAGCAAGGTCTAAGTGTTTCATTTTGTGTTTCTTAGTCACGTTCATCACATGAACCCCTGGACTATCTCTCTTGATTTTTTCTTCAATTTGTGCGGTATGGACAACAGCCCAACGCTCATCCGTTCGTGTCAGTTTGATAAATGTTTCCTCTTGGATAAAGCACATACCTACACAAGGTGTTTTGGTATAGTATGCTTTCACAAGCTTTTTACGGTTTGTCTTTGTCTCATAAGCTTGTAATGGCACACGGGTAATCTTTCCTGAGTCAAATCCTATAAGCACCCAGCCACTATAATCTGTGGTTGTGCAAACGTAAAGAATGGTCTCATCTGGTTCTAAATCAAGTATATTTGGTAAATAAACACCATATTGACTTGCTTTGCAATCTTCAATCTCATGCAATTTCATTTTATACACATTACATTTATCTGTAAAGAAGAGAATATCACTTTTGTTAGATGCTTCCATATCTTGTGTGATGCGATCATTGTCTTTAAGCTTCTGGTCCCCACTACTACGTAAGGATACCAAAGAGATTTTCTTTAAGTATTGGTGTTCTGTGATAAAGACTTTAACATTATAATCTTCAATCAGTAAATCCTGTGTGATGATTTTCTTTTCAGATGGTGCACCAATTTCTGTAGCACGTGGCAAACTGTATTTTTTCTTTGTTTGCTTCAGTTCATCTGTGATTACTTTTTTAAGCTTTGCATCACTTTCGATGATTTCTTGAAGGCGTGCGATTTCTTTTTCTAGCTTTTCGATGTCTTGTAACGTATTCATAATGTACTGCTGATTTAAGTGGCGTAATTTAATTTCTGCCACGTATTCTGCTTGCATTTCAGTCAAACTAAAAGCTTGCATCAGCTTTGGAATAACTTGATTTTCTTTTTCTGTATGACGAATGATTTCGATCGCATGATCAATATCTAATAAAATGCTTTTAAGACCCATTAAAAGATGATGTCTATTTTGCATCTTCTCGATATTGTACTGGTATTTTTTCGTCAAGCAATCTTTTCTAAAGCGAATCCATTCTCTGAGGACTTCTTCTACACCCATTACTCTTGGCGTACCATCTACTAGTATATTAAAGTTACAGCTAAAGGTATCCTCTAAAGTAGTGAGCTTGAAGAGTTTTTCCATCAGAAGCTCTGGATCGGTGGAACGCTTTAAATCAATGGTCAATTTCAGACCTGATAAATCTGTCTCATCACGTACATCGGTGATTTCTTTGATTTTTCCAACCTTCACTGCATCTTCTATTTTATCAATAATGGCCTCTACTGTAGTCGTATAAGGAATCTCATAAACCTCGATGCAGTTTTCTTTTTTGAGGTAGCGATACTTGGCACGCACTCTAAAGGAACCTCTACCTGTGTTCAACACTTGTCTAAGTTCTTCTTCTTGACGAAGGTAGACGCCTCCTGTTGAAAAGTCAGGTCCTTGAATATACTGCATCAAATCAATGTCATCTGATTTTAACGCTGCGATGGTGGCATCACAGATTTCTTCTAAGTTAAAGCTACAAATATTACTTGCCATCCCTACTGCAATCCCTTGATTTGGATTCACCAAAATATTAGGGAAAGTAACCGGCAGTAACGTCGGTTCTTTCATCTTACCATCGTAGTTATCTACAAAAGCAACTGCATTTTCTTCGATATCACGGAAAAGCTCTTCACAAATGCTACTGAGCTTCGCTTCTGTATATCTGGCTGCTGCATAAGCCATATCTCTTGAATACACTTTACCAAAGTTACCTTTCGAATCTACGAAAGGCGTTACCAGTGCACTGTATCCCTTAGTCAGACGTACCATTGTCTCATAAATAGCAGCATCTCCGTGAGGATTCAGTTTCATCGTCTGTCCCACAATATTAGCTGACTTGGTACGTGTCCCTTTTAATAGCCCCATCTTATACATCGTATATAAAAGCTTACGATGCGAAGGTTTGAATCCATCGATTTCTGGCAATGCACGTGAGACGATAACGCTCATAGCATATGGCATATAATTTGACTCAAGTGTTTCTGATATATTTTGTTTAATCGCATGATTGTCCATCGTATTTCCTCCCATCTCTTCTTAACTCATGTCCGCTAAATCTAGGTATTGATGACCTTCTTCAGCAATAAACGCTTTACGCCCTGCTAAATTATCACCTAGTAGGAGTTCAAACATGTGCTGTGTACGTTCTGCATCCTCTGGCATCACTTGAATAAGCCTTCTACTCTCTGGATTCATCGTTGTCTCCCACATCATATCTGGATCATTCTCCCCAAGTCCTTTTGAACGTTGGATGGTGTATTTGGTTTTTAGTTTACCAAGTATTTGTGTTTTTTCATGTTCTGAATAGGCAAAGTGAGTCTTATCTTTTGTATTGATTTCATAAAGTGGTGTTTCTGCGATATATACACGGCCTTCTCGAATGAGGGTTGGCACTAATGTATAAAGCATTGTCAAAATCAGTGTGCGAATCTGATACCCATCCACGTCGGCATCTGTACAAATGATGATTTTATCCCATCTTAAGTTATTCATATCAAAGGTGTGCAAATCTTTATTATGCTTACTTGTAATCTCTATACCGCAACCCATAACTTTTAATAAGTCAACGATAATGTCACTTTTAAAAATCTTGTCGTAATCTGACTTTAAGCAGTTCAGAATCTTACCACGTACTGGCATAATCCCTTGGAACTCCGAATTACGCCCCAGTTTACAAGAACCAAGTGCTGAATCCCCTTCTACGATGTAAAGTTCGCGGATCGATGTATCCTTCGTACGGCAGTCCACGAATTTCTTCACACGATTGGTGATGTCAATGGCACCACCTAATTGCTTGCGGACGTTAATACGTGTACGCTCTGCTTTTTCACGGCTACGTTTATTCACAAGCACTTGCTTAGCGATACGCCCTGCTTCATCTTTATTTTCGATAAAGTAAATATGCAAATACTCTTTAAGGAATTCTTGCATGGCTTCTTGTATAAATTTATTGGTAATGGCTTTTTTCGTTTGATTCTCATAACTCGTAATGGTCGAAAACGAATTGGCGATTAAGATCAAACTATCTTGAATATCGATAAATGTGATTTTCTTCTCGTCTTTATTGTAAAGCCCTTCTGACTTTAAGTACTTGTCGATGGCATAGATAAAAGCATTTTTGATGGCTTTATCTGGCGCCCCACCATACTCTAAGAAACTGGAGTTATGATAGTACTCGAGTAAATTGTATTCGTTACAGAAGCCAAAAGCGATCTCAAACTTAAGCTTATATTCAGGTCTATCTGGACTATCTTGTCCCCGTGTTTCTTGGGTTGCAAGAAGCATCTCTGAAAAGTTCTTTTCATTTGCTATTTCTTTTGCATACCCTAATATCCCTTCTGGATAAAGATACACATGATTTGTGCCTTCTATTTCATCTTTGAATACGAACTTTAACCCTTTATTAACAACGGCTTGTCTCTTCAGTACATCATGGAAGTAGCTACCTTGTATTTCTGTTTCTGTAAAAACGTCAGGATCTGGCTTCCACTGGATGCGTGTTCCTGTTGATTTATAATTTTCTGGTGCTTTGGTCAAGCCGCCTACATTTTCCCCTTTTTCAAAATGCAATGTATAGCGCTGCCCTTCTGTATGCACGACTACATCCATGTACGCTGAACTGTACTGGGTCGCACATGCACCAAGTCCATTTAACCCTAAACTAAATTCATAGTTTTCCCCTTCGTTGGTATTATACTTTCCGCCGGCATAAAGCTCACAGAAAATCAAATCCCAGTTATAACGTTGCTCTTTTTCATTGAAGTCTAAAGGCATACCACGTCCATAGTCTTGTACCACGATGGAATGATCCTTACATAACGTTACTTCAATGACATTGCCATATCCCTCTTTAAACTCATCAATTGCATTGGCTAGTATTTCAAACACCGAGTGTTGACATCCTTCGATGCCATCTGAACCAAAAATAACACCCGGGCGTAATCGTACACGATCTGCGCCTTTGAGGGATGAAATACTATGGTTACCATAATTATTTTTTTTCATATTTATCACCTTTTAATGTATTCTCATTGTTATACTGTAAAATATTGCATATGGAATTGTCAAGTTTTTACCGCGTATTCATCGAACAAACATCGAACAACACGGTTTTTTCGTAAAAAAACAGAGGCTATGGCCTCTTATTCTGACAAAGTTAAATTCACATAGACAGTAAAACTCACCACAAGCAAAAGTGTTCCATTGATAACTTCATACATAACCAGTGCTTTACTTAAGGGATGAATGGGAAAATAATCGCCGTAGCCTATAGATGCGATGGTGACAACACTAAAATAAATGCTATCCCACATATTCGCTAGCACTTGGTTAAAGGCAGTACCTTTCATGCCTATCCATTTACCACAATGATCCATTAAGTAATAAAGCATGCTGTAATTAAGCACAAGTTCCACGTAGCTTCTGAGCGCAAGCTGTATCCGTTCGAAGTATTCCAAACCATTTTTATCACGCTTAATGGCATTGAGTTTATCGAAAACATCTTTTACAAATGCCATAAAAATCTCATTGCATCTTGAAAAAACATAAAGTGCCCATACGACTAATACCCCTCTAACCATTGCCATCTCTGCCCATTCTTTAGGACAAAATGCCAAGAGCAACGTCAAGATACAGGAGATCGTGACATACGTTTTGTTAAGGCATTTGACACGTCGCCCTCTCTCCTCTTTGGACTTTGCTTTACTTTTATAGGTGTCACTTATATAAAGTGTAGGTGCCATCAGCCATTTGATCCATTTTGACAACTTGTTTTTACTCATATTGCGCCAGAACTTCTTGGACTGATAAAACTTGTGGCACCTCATAAGCTACTCCTAGTGTATCAATGGTAACCTGTTCAATTGTCAAAGAATGCATCGGGCGATTTTTGCTATCTACAGGTTCATTGGCCAGCTTTTCTAAGCTTTCCAAGCCGTCTATAACCGTCCCAAAAGCACTATACTGGCCATTAAGACCACTATCATCTTGTAATAAAACAAAAAACTGAGAACCTTCAGTATTGAATTGATCACTGCGCGCCATAGATACGGTACCTTTTTTATGCTTTAAAGTGTTTTTACTTCCGTTGTAGTGACATTCACTTTTGATAAAATACCCGGGAAATCCTTTACCATTCCCTAAAGGATCACCACCCTGTATAAGATATTGGGGTACGATACGATTAATCCGTGTACCATCATAAAAACCAATATCCGCTAAATAAATAAAATTATTGACTGTATTAGGCGCTTGGTCGGGATGCAATTGAATCTTAAAAACATCCCCATTAGAAAGCTTCACTGTAGCGATCGGATCATTTAAAATACTTTCACTACTCGCTTCTTGGCTTCGGGTAACATAAAAAAACACCAATAAACTACAACTTAACACGATACTCACTAACAAAACAATCTTCTTCACATTCAACCTCTTTCTGTTAAACCTTTTCATCATTTGTTTTGTTATAGTATGGGTGTAAAAAAATAATTTTATACCTTGAGCACTTCCATTCTTTTATGTTTAAAGGCTTCAATCAATAATACTTGATCGATTTCATCTGGGGAAAGTGCGTCTTTCTTTTCTACACAAGCCAAGTGTTTTTTTAGTTTTTCTAGGGTTATGTCTTCACTTTTTGGATAGGCCTTTAACGTTTTAACCACTTGACCGCCACCTATGGCATAATACTTGTAGCGTTTACTGCCTTCTAGTGGCATTTTTCCTATATACTGTTCATTTAAGACTACGGTCGTCACTCGGTAAATATACTTCAGATACTTGATGCCTTTCATAGCCTCTAAGGTCTTTTGGGCTTCTTCAAACGCCCAATTGTCAATGTGCTGTGCCATACGCTCTTTCAATTTTTCTTCCACATGATGATCAGTATCTGCTAAGTCCTGTATCAATTGGTCTAGCATCTCTTCATCACAGCCTTGTATTTTGAACTTATAAGCCGCCTCTACATAGCGATAACCGTATTGGGCCAGCTTTTTATGTGGAAGGGGACCTATTCTTAGACAAGCCTTATGATGTGGCTTCTGGGTCACTTTGAGTTGATACGGTGCAGGACCTTCTACTTCTAGGTAGCGATAACGCCCACTCCGCGTCAATAACGTATTGTACGGTGGTTTTTGCTCCTGAATCCACTTACACTCAAGCAATAAAGCATCCAGCTCCGTATCGGTATAGGTGACATCAATCTTGTCGATTACTCTTACCATTCGGTGAATTTTTTTGTTACGTTTCATGGAGGGTGCAAAGTAAGATGCGACCCGCTGTTTGATATGAATGGATTTCCCAATGTATAGAAGATTCCCCTCTTTGTCTAGCATGCGATAAACGCCTGGTAAGTCTGCTAATTGGTCTATCTCTCTTTTAATGTGAGTTTTTAAAGTTTTCATAAGTCTAGTATGCCCCCAAAATAAAAAAACAGGATGCACGGCATCCTGTTTTTTATGTTATTGATTATTCTTCTTCAACTGACTCTTCTAAATCACCGAAAAATAAATCATCGAATTCAGCAGCTACTTTTTCGTACTCTTCGTCAGATGTGATTTCATCAAGTTTGATGTCTTCGCCATCTTCAGCGTAACGGTAGATAAGTACCTCATCTTCATCTTTTGGTGCAAGTGCAATGTATTCGATAGCATCTACTTCAAAGATACCTAATACGTCACAAGCAACTTCTTTATCTTCATCTTCAAATGTTACATAGATTACTGGTTCTTCGTGATCGTGTGAACATCCACATCCTTCGTGATCGTGGTCATGTGAACATCCGCATCCTTTATTTTCTTCCATGGTAAGTCTCCCTTCAATATTGGATATAGTGCTATTATAGCATCGTTGTGAATATTTTCCAAGCAAAAGGTTACAAATTTTCTCGAATAATGCGCTCTGCATTCTTGTAGCAGAACTTTTCTACGAGGCTACTTGGAAATACCTTCAACATACCATTTATAAGTTTATCCATTTCTTTGCAATTACATACTTCTAAATCACAATCTATTCCATCAAAATCCGTTCCCAGTGCCAAAACGTCTTCGCCACCTACATTATGTAAATAGCGTATATTGTCGATGAGCATAGGAATGGTGGTTTTTTTAGTGTTTCCTAGAAAATGACTGTAAAAATTGGTCCCAATAATACCGCCACTTTCTGCTATGAGGCGAATCCCCTCATCTGAGTTATTGCGACTATGGTTCCATACGCCTCTTGCATTGGAATGGGATGCTAAAATAGGCTTATGATAAAGCTCTTTGATTTCTCTTAATCCTTGCTCTGACAGATGGGATACATCGACGAGTATCGGACTTTCATTTAAATACGCCACAACTTCTTTACCAAAAGCAGTCAGGCCACCTTCCTCATGGTGTGGTGCAGCCAAATCATTGGCATAATTCCACGTAAGGGTCATAAGGCGTATACCCATATCTTCTAGACGCTTGAGATTATTCAAGTCTTTTTCAATGGTCTGCCCTTCTTCTAAGGATAAAAAAGCTGCTAGTTTACCTTGCTCATGACAAGCTTGGTATTCGGCATAGTTTCTCACAATTTCAATGTGTGCTTGATTTTGTGCCACTTGATTGACAAAGTAAGCATACATTTCTTCTAGATAAGCCATAGGGCTCTTATCGCCTAGTTGTTTTAAGTGAACAAAGAAGGCGAACCATTGAGCGCTGTAGCCTGCATACTGAAGTTTCTCGATGTCTACATGATAGTCATTGGTAAATAAACTACCTGCCTCGCGGTATAGCTTTTCTGCCGTATCGCAATGAAAATCGATAAGCTTCACATTTATGCACCCGCTTTCACTGGCTCAGCATACTCTTTTCCTTGTGTATCTACTGTCATTGACTTAATCATAACTGTATCGATTGGTCTATCTGAACGATCTGTAGGTGTTGTTGCAATGTAATCCACTGCATCTAAGCCTTCTACAACTTTTCCAAATGATGCGTATTGACCATCTAAGTGTGGTGAATTCTCATGCATGATAAAGAATTGTGAACCAGCTGAGTTTGGATCCATTGCACGTGCCATAGAAAGAACCCCTTTTGAATGCTTAAGGTCATTTTTCACGCCATTACCGCTGAACTCACCTCTGATTTGGTAACCTGGGCCACCTGTACCTGTACCTTGTGGACAACCACCTTGGATCATAAAGCCACGAATAACGCGGTGGAATGTGAGTCCATCATAGTAACCTTTTTTCACAAGTGAAATAAAGTTGTTTACTGTGTTTGGTGCCATTTCTGGATAAAGTTCGATTTTTACGATGCTACCATCGTCCATAGTCATTGTTACAATTGGATTCATTTCTGCCATTTTTCTTACTTCCTTTCGTTGTTACACTTCATTGATTATTTGTTTATCTATTAGTTGCTTTTAAGAAATGCTACATAAGCTTTACGCATTTCATAAAGGTCGATTTTACTTGTGATTTCCCAAGGTGCATGCATACTATGCACTGGTACACCACAATCGATTACATCCATGCCGTAGTTAGCTAAAATATAAGCAATGGTACCGCCGCCACCAAGGTCAATGCGTCCAAGCTCAGATGTTTGCCATACGACATTATTTTTTTCCATGATATCACGTAATTGTGCTACATATTCAGCATTTGCTTCATTTGAGCCTGATTTACCACGTGAACCTGTGTATTTATTGAAAACAACACCTTTACCAAAGTAAGCTGCGTTATTTTTTTCTAAAATAGATGGGTAGTTTGGATCATGTCCTGCTGTTACGTCAGATGATAACATACGTGAACGTGCAAGGGTTCTTCTCACTTGAAGGTTTGAAGAAACGCCACTAAGCTCTAACATTTCAGCAACAGTGTTTTCGAAGAACTTTGAATGCATACCTGATGCACCCACACTACCAACTTCTTCTTTATCTACTAAAATGCATACAGTTGTACGCGCTGGTGCTTCTACTTCTAATTGTGCTTCAAAAGATGCATAACCACATACGCGGTCATCTTGACCGTAGCCAATAACCATACTTCTGTCTAAGCCGTAATCTCTCGCTGGACCTGCTGGTACAATTTGAATCTCAGCTGATACGAAGTCTTCTTCCACAATGCCATACTTGTCATTAAGAAGTTTAAGGATATTTTCTTTGACACTATTTTTTTCTTCACCTTCTAAAGGAATAGTCCCTAGACAAATGTTAAGGTCTTCCCCTGCAATGGCTTCGCTAAGTGTTTTCTTTGCTTGTTCTGCCCCTAAGTGTGGTAAAATATCGCTGATACCAACTACTGGGTCACTTAAGTCTTCACCGATCACAACGTTTACAACGCTGCCATCTTTTTTCGCTACCACACCATGTATAGCAAGTGGCATTGTCACCCATTGGTATTTTTTGATACCGCCGTAGTAATGTGTCTTCCACATTGCAAAGTCACTGTCTTCATAAAGTGGATTTGGCTTAAGGTCAAGTCTAGGTGAGTCTAAATGAGCGCCAAGTATATTAAACCCATTGGTCATCGCTTCTGTACCTACACAGTACATAACAAGTGTTTTATCTTTATAATTCGCATAAATCTTATCGCCTGCTTGGATAGCTACGCCTGTTTCAATAAGATCATCTAAGTTTTTATAACCTTTTGCTTCTGCTTCTTTCACCATGGTGCGTATGCACTCACGCTCTGTTTTATTTTCTGAAATAAAATCGATATAGCGTTTTCCATAAGCAAATAAAGCGTCTTTATCTTGTTCAGTGTATGTAGTCCATGCACTTTTGTATTCTTTTTTTAACTCTGACATATTAAATCCTCCTCATTAGCAAATTTTTACTCACTTATTTTATCACATTACATAGCATATTCCAAATTTAATTTTATTATTTATAAAATCTTAAAAAACACGCCTTCTTCTTTATAAAGCCCTTCAACTTCCCTCATGCCTCCCACACAAAAAAAGCTAAGACAACGTATGTCCTAGCTAGCGTATAATCACTTGTGTTTTCAGTGGCATGGTACGATAAAACCATTCGCTATCCTCAGGGGATAAACGGATGCATCCATGAGAACCTTGCTTTCCTAGCACTTGTCCGCCTAGCACATAGGTTCCTGCTTTATTAAACATGACTGAGTGATATAAGTAATCCCCTTCAATTTGCACTGCATTTTTACAACGATAACCTTTCTCTAAACCAAAGTAAGGTACATACGCTCTTAATTTATACGTTCCATAAGGGGTAGGCGTCTTATTGTTTCCCGTGGTACAAAGCATGGTGCGTATAAGTACCCATTGATTGTTTTTCTTTTCAAACACATACGTTAATTGACGTGAAAGGTCCGTCCATACCAAATACTTGGTGTCACTCGTATAGCCTTGTGTATTCACAAACATTTCAAGCATTTCTTTGGATGCCCGTTCTTTTTGTATGGGTGGGTTAGCGGGTATACTTACACTGCCCCAAGGTACCTTAATGACTTTTCCATTTTTCTTCAAATGATAGGTACTTCCATCATCTGCGCGCCACACTTCTACCTTTTCGCCTTTTTGTAAACCGTTGGTTGCATACTTCATGGTTCCTATAATTTTTGTCTCTGGGAAAAGCTTATTGAAGTCGACCGTTTTAGGTGGATGTTGATTCACTTCATACCTTTTAAAAAGTGCTTCATCCATTTGCCCATAGGCATTAGCTCTACTTTCAAAAAGAATGGGGTGTTCGATAGCGCCTTGTGCTTTTACTTCATAGACTACTGTACTGTAATGCATCATTTCTTTATTTTCACTATAAAGGGATTCACGAAGCGGATACGTTTCCTGTGGTGCCAGTCCCTTCACTTCTACTTGCTCTTCCTTAATGGCTTTACCATCCCAGAAATAATGTGCTACCTTTACGTCTAGGTAGTCATCTGTATGGTTAATAAGACGATTCGCCTCTACAGAGACAAAATCTTTCGTTGCATTTCCTCTTAAAGCTAAAAAGCAGGTGTTCTCTGCTATGTGAAGCTCAAAGTAATCATTCAAACTGCGTACTGGCACATACAGTTCATTATTTTGTTTGATGCCATAAGTGCGTACATTGCCTATTTGTATACTTTCTGTATACATTTTAGCTTTTTCCTTACCTAAGGCTTTTTCTGCATACACTTCATTGATGAGAATACTGTACGGACGTTCTAACACATGGCCACCTTGTGGGCTATATGTCATGGAAAACCCTAATTGCTCTAAAGTTGAAAAGCTTATGTAATTTGTATTACCTAATTGATAAAGGGGATAAATCACCTCACCTACAGCTACCTGCATCTGACTTACGCCTAGTACGTCTAGTGGGATTGCCTCAAAGTAACTTCCCTTGCCCCCCCCAGGTGCCTTCTGCCCATTCTGCAACGTCGGTGCAATCAACTTCTCATACACACTTAACCACTCTGCCATTTCATAGGTTCCTTCTGGCTGCTGGGTAAAAAGTGGCCATAGTTTTTCAATTTCTAGACGATGGCTATAAGGTGATTGTTCTTTTGCTTTTTGGTTGTAGACTGGTCCATAGCCTAGTGCATAGCACATAAGTTCACTGAGCGTCCCTTCATCAATAGTCTCTTTTCCTAATAGGATGCGATTGAACCCTTCTTCTAACGATGTCCCCTTCACACTTTCTAGCAATCCTTCTCTTGTCATCGCGCTATGCGTGGCTTCCTCTATCGGTACTTGTCCTATTTCTTCTGATGGCTGCTCTATTAGTGACACAGTATCTTCTACCAGTGGATAAACGGTTTGTGGCACACACCCTATCATACCAAGGACTATCATAAAGTATTTGATTTTTTTCATAACTGCCCCCATCTTTTACATTTTTTTCCACTTGATTATAACAAACTTTGCATTCCTTTGGCAACCATCTTGATGAGGAATGTTGAATTTATTTGAAATTTTGTATATAATTTAATTATTATATTATTGATTAAGGAGTTTCCTATGAAAAAAAGAAAATCTAAGCGACTGTTATGGTATGGTACTTTTTCCATTTGTTTAACACTCATCGGCCTATCTTTAAGTGTAATCGTCTTCTCCAAAGGGTTTAGTTCAAGTTATGATGCTATCTTGGAAAACAGCCAGCGTAAGCAAGTTCCTTCTATTTCACACGTTACACTTACCATTACACCTTCTACTACACTAAAGGATGTTGCTACCCGCCTTCATGACGAAGGTTTAATTGGAAGCAAAGGCCTTTTTTTAGGACAAGGCTTTCTGATGCGTACACCTTTAAATGAAGGTACTTACAGCCTGAATAGCAGTATGACTAACACCGGTATCCTGGATTTACTGACCACATCACCAGAGGATACTGTCGCTGCTATTAAACTAACGATCCCTGAAGGATTCACACTCCAGCAAATCGCTGCTAAAGTCGAGGACCTTGGCCTTGTCACGCAAGATGATTTCTTAGATGCTGCCACAAATCATACTTACCCTTACGACTTCTTAAAGAACGTCCCTTCTACAGTGGAAAATCCTTTAGAGGGTTATCTCTTCCCTGATACCTACTTTATCCAACCAGGTACATCTTCTGAAGAAATCATCATCAAGATGCTTAATCGTTTTCAGCAAGTGACCGATACGTATATGTCTCATCTCTACGGTTCTTCCTACACACTCCACGATGTACTCACCATTGCTTCTATTATTGAAGAAGAAGCCAAGCTTCCCGATGAACGTCCGCTGATTTCAGGAGTTATCTACAACCGTCTCGCAAGTGACTATAAACTTCAAATGTGCTCAACGGTTCAATTCGCCCTTACTTCACGTAAAGCGACCCTTTCACTTGATGACTTAGCGATCCCATCACCTTATAATACGTATCTTCATACTGGTCTCCCTGTAGGTCCTATTTGCGCTCCTGGTGAATCCTCTATCAAAGCTGCCTTTATGCCTGAAGAACACGATTATTTCTACTTTGTGGTTGCTGATCCTACCGAAGGGACTCACGCCTTTAGCCAAACTGCTGAAGAGCATGCTGCAAACAAAAATAAATACAATCAATCGAAGGATCAAAATTTTACGGATTAAATCGCTACAGATGTAGCGATTTTTTCATTACCACTTGCATTCACTAGCATTTTAATTTATATTGACATAAGAGACTGCAACATGCAGCTCTTTATTTTTATTAGAAAGGGTTACTATAAATGAGCGAAATTAACTATAACTATATAGTCGAGTATATACGTGCATTGCACACACCGCCAACTAACCTACTCCATGGTATCGAAAAAGATATCGCTTCAGGCAAAGAAACATGGCCAATTATACGCCCTGAGGTAGCAGACTTTCTTAAGGTTCAGCTTTCTCTTATCAAGCCATCTGAAATACTTGAAATAGGCACGGCTGTAGGCTATTCTTCTATTCTTATGAGTGATTACTTACAACCTGGTGGGCATATTACCACTATCGAACGCTTTGATTATATGCTTGCTAAAGCAACAAAAAATATAAACGCCGCTGGTCTTCAAGATACTATTCATATTTTAGAAGGTGATGCTGCTGGTATTTTACCTACACTTCCTTCAGAAAGCTATGATGTGATTTTTATGGATTGTGCTAAAGGCCAATATATCAATTTCTTACCTGAATGTATCCGCCTTCTCAAACCAGAAGGTCTTCTCATTACAGATAACGTTCTACACAAAGGGACTGTTGCACGTTCACGCTACTTAATCGATCGTAGACAACGCACAACCCATTCAAGACTAAGAGATTTCTTATGGACGATTACCCACCATGAATTACTGACATCAAGTATTATTCCTATTGGTGATGGCATCGCATTAAGTTACAAAAAAGGAGGCTCACACTGTGAAAACTAAACCTATTGAATTATTAGCACCCGCTGGGAGCTTAGAAACGTTAAAAACAGCTGTCTTATATGGCGCTGATGCCGTTTATATGGGCGGAGGCAACTACGGCCTACGTGCTAAAGCGAAGAACTTCACTCCTGAACAAATGAAGGAAGGTATTGACTTTGCCCATGCACATGGTGTTAAAGTGTATATCACTGCAAATATCTTTGCACATAATAGTGATTTTGAAGGTATGAAAGACTACTTCTTAGAAATCGAAGCATTAGGTGCAGATGGGATTATCATCGCTGACCCTGGTATCTTCAGTATCGCACGTGAAGTCGTTCCTAATATGGAGCTTCACATTTCTACTCAAGCCAATAATACAAACTACCTTTCTGCTCTTTTCTGGGCAAAGCAAGGGGCTTCACGTATCGTTATGGCACGTGAATTATCTTCTGAAGAGATTAAGGTTATCCATGATCATCTTCCAGAAGATGTGGAATTAGAAGCTTTCGTACACGGTGCAATGTGTATGGCATACTCTGGCCGTTGTCTCCTTAGCAACTATATGACACACCGTGATGCAAACCATGGTGAGTGTGCTCAGCCATGCAGATGGAAGTACCATGTGGTTGAAGAAACACGCCCTGGTGAATACATGCCTGTGGAAGAAAATGAGCGTGGTACCTATATCTACAACTCGCGTGACTTATGTATGATTGAATACATCCCAGAACTTGTAAATAGCGGCATCTACAGCTTCAAAATTGAAGGGCGTATGAAAACACCTCTTTATGTAGCAACTGTTGTTAAAGCTTATCGTGAAGCCATTGACACTTATTTAGAAGACCCTGCTCTTTTTGAATCAAAGAAAGAGTACTTCCTTCAAGAAGTAGGTAAAGCGAGTCATAGAGAATTCACTACTGGTTTCTATCATCACAAACCTACATCTAACGATCAAACTTACGGTCATAACTCTTATGTACGTAATTATGAATTCTCTGGTACGGTACAAGCTTATGATCCTACTACCAAACGCGTTACTATTGAACAACGTCGTAAATTCTCTGTAGGTGATACCGTTGAGTTTTTACTTCCTAAAGGTGACTTTATCTCACACACCATTACTGCTATGTGGGATAAAGAAGGTAATGAGATTACTAGTGCACCACATCCAATGCAAATCGTTCAATTTGAAGTGGATGCACCATTAACCATTCCTTGCTTACTTCGTAAATTCGATAAGTAGTACACTTTTTCTTTACCTTATTTGCCGAAAAAAGGATGTACCTCGTCAAGAGTACATCCTTTTTTCTATTTATGGACAATTTTCCTTAAAAAGTATAAGCTATCTTACAAAAAATTCCTTTCGTACGAGCACATTTTCAAGATCCTTACATACAATAAGTATGAACCCTTTTTTGGAGGTGTGCCTATATGTTACCTATTTTATGTCTTTCATATTTTAGTAGCATTTCATCCTTCCCACAACCGCTCACCGTAGAAGAAGAAAAACAATACCTTGACCAGTATATGTCTGGTGATGAACATGCTAAAAATATATTAATAGAACGTAATTTACGTTTAGTGGCACACATAGTTAAAAAGTATAATAATTTAAATAAAGACATGGATGATCTTATATCCATCGGGACGATTGGCCTTATTAAAGGCATTACATCTTTTGATGCGTCCAAAGGCACTAGACTAGCTACTTATGCTGCACGTTGTATTGAAAATGAAATCCTAATGAGCATTCGTTCATCTAAAAAACAAAAAAATGAGACCTCTCTCCATTCCCCTATTGGCGTGGACAAAGAGGGAAACGAGATAAGCCTGCTAGATATTTTATTTATCGAAAATACTTCTGTCTTTGATCAAGTTGACTTCGATATCGAGATGTGCAAGCTTTATGACAAAATAGGTACGACTTTAAATAACAAAGAAAAATTAATCTTAAAACTACGCTATGGACTTGATAACTCTGAAGAAAAAACCCAACGCGAAATTGCTGAAGAAATGGGTATTTCTCGTTCCTATGTCTCTCGCATTGAGAAAAAAGCCCTCAAAAAACTTTTTCATGAACTTCACAAAAAATAGCCCATGTAGCTTTGCTACACGGACTTTTTTTGTATTTAAACTTCCATAATAATCGGTAAAATCATTGGACTACGCTTTGTTTTTTGCCATACAAAGTCTTTTAAATCGTCCTTAACAATGGTCTTGATTTGTGACCACTCGACAATGTGTTTATCTTCACAACGGTCAAGCGCCTTACGTACGACTACTTTCGCTGCATCCATTAGATTTTCAGCTTCACGTACATAGACAAAACCTCTCGAAATAATATCTGGTCCTGCTACCACGATGCCACTTTCTTTTTCTAGTGTCATAACAACAATTAAAAGTCCATCTTGTGATAAGTGCTTACGATCACGTAAAACGATATTACCAACATCCCCTACACCTAGTCCATCGACTAAGATTTGGCCTGATGGTACCGTACCTACGATCTTACAGCTTTCACGGCCTAACTCCAGTACATCTCCCGTATTCATAATTTGAATATGGTCTCTTGTCATACCCATTTCTACTGCTAAATTAGCATGATGTTGTAAATGTCTGTATTCACCATGTACTGGCATAAAATACTTAGGTTTTACTAAGGCATGTAATAATTTAAGCTCTTCTTCTGCCGCATGGCCTGAAACGTGTGTATCCTCTTGAATAACGATTGCACCTTTTTTTGAAAGTTCATTCACTACTTTAGATACTGTCTTTTCATTACCTGGGATAGGTGTAGAACTTAGGATAACAACATCCCCTGGTTTAATTTCTATTTGACGATGCTCTGATGTAGCCATACGAGAAAGTGCTGCCATAGGTTCCCCTTGGCTACCTGTCATAATAATAACTACTTGATCATCTGTGTATTTTTTTACTTCATTCACATCAATCAACGTATTTGGTGGAATATCTAAATAGCCTAGTTCACTTGCTGTCTTTACGACATTTACCATGCTACGTCCAATAACTGCTACTTTACGCTTAAATTTAGAAGCTGCATTAATAATCTGCTGTACGCGATCCACGTTAGATGCGAATGTCGCAACCATGATACGTTTATCTTGCATTTTATTAAAGATATCTTCAAATTTTTGTCCAACCATACGCTCTGATTGGGTAAAACCACTACGACATACGTTCGTACTATCTGCCATAAGTGCTAATACACCTTTTTTACCAATCTCTGCTAAGCGATGTAAGTCGATACGTTCACCTCTAATAGGTGTGTAATCAATTTTGAAGTCACCTGTATGAATAATCGTCCCTACTGGTGTCCAAAGTGATAACATCACTGCATCCGCAATACTATGGTTTGATCGGATAAATTCAATTTTAAAACTATTTCCGAGCTTAATAGTCTCTCCTTGCATCACATTGATACGTTTTGTGGTACGTAATAAATTATGTTCTTTTAATTTATTTTCCACAAGTCCAATGGTTAAACGTGTACCATAAATCGGTACATTAAGTTCTTGAAGTACATAAGGTAATGCACCTATATGATCTTCATGTCCATGTGTAAGAACAATCCCTCTTACTTTGTCGATATTTTTAGTCAAGTAAGTTACGTCTGGGATGACTAAGTCAATCCCCAACATCTCATCTTCTGGAAAAGCTAAACCGCAATCTACAACAATCATATCATCTTCGTACTCAAAGACTGTCATATTTTTTCCGATTTCACCAAGCCCACCCAGAGGTATGATACGTAACTTGTTTTTTGTTTTTCTGGGTACCAAAACTACACCTCCATATATTTATTTTATAATGCCTTTTTCGCACATTCTTTGCAATGTCCGTAAAAAATAACATTATGATTTTTTACACTAAATTGGTATTTAGATTCTATATGGGCTTCGATTTCAGCAAGCATATCATTTTCTACTTCTAAGACTTTATTACACTTTTCACACACTAGATGATGGTGATGATGTACTTCGTCCTGTGAGCTGAGCTCAAAACGACTACATCCATCGTCAAAATTAAGTCTGTCTATAATACCCATTTCTTCAAAAAGTTGCACGGTTCGGTAAACTGTCGCTAGTCCTATTTCTGGATATCTGTCTTTCACAAAGGAATAAAGTTCTTCTGTAGATAAATGCTCTTCTGCATGATCAATTAAAACATCCAAGACGCATCTTCTTTGCATTGTAAGTTTGCATCCTTTTTGCTTTAATCTTTCCTTAAACGCTGCTGCATTCATTTTCTTTCGCCCCTCTACCAATATAATTTACTAAGTTATTAGTATTATAATGGATTCTCATTAAATTGTCAAATGATACAATCTCTCAATTATACTTCTATATCGTATTCATCACTTTCGAAGAAGTGTAATGCTACTTGTTTAAATTCGTTTTCGTCTTCGATAAGCTCATAAGTTAGTTCATCATCTTGGTCTTGCATCGCTTTTAAAATGATTGCTTCATCATCTTCATCCGCCACCAGTAAATACTGGGTACCGTCTAAATTCACTTGATCAATGACTTCAAATGTTATTTCTTCGCCTAATTCATCTATAAATGTTATTGTTTCCATTGTATTCCCCTTTAATGTGCATCGAGATAATTTTGTAATATAATAACTGCCGCAACTTTATCAATGACTTGCTTTCTTTTCTGACGACTTACATCGGCACTAATAAGCATCGATTCAGCTGATACGGTCGTTAAACGTTCATCCCATAATTCCACTGGGAGTTCTAATGTCTTTTCTAATTTTTCTTTAAACTTGAGCGTATGCTCTCCTCTTTCGCCAATCGTATTATTCATGTTTTTAGGTAATCCTAAAACGATTTTTTCTACTTTATAGTCTATGCATAAAGCTTTAATTCTATTTATCGTCTCACCTAGATTATAAGGGTCCGTACGACGGATAATCTCAATGCCTTGTGCAGTAAATCCAAGCGGATCGCTCACAGCTACGCCTGTGGTTTTTGTTCCAAAGTCTAGTCCTAATATGCGCACCTTTGGATCCTCCTTATTGTTTTAAATAAAATGCTACTAATTCTTCTAGTATTTCGTCACGTTCAAGTTTACGTATTTTTGTTCTGGCACCGTTATGACTTGTAATATATGTTGGATCACCGGACATGATATAGCCAACTATTTGATTAATTGGATTATATCCTTTGTCAATAAGAGCAGTATATACATCCATCAAAATCTCCCTTGTTGAAGCTTTCTCTGGCATTTCAAAGTGAAATTGCATTGTCTCATTTATATTTTTCATTCGTCTCACCTTCCAATATTTACACTTCTATCTTAAATATATCATAATACAAGAAAGCCATCTATGCAAATAGAAAATACTTTAGTTTTAGGTTTCTACTTTTCACCTAGAAGTGTATGATCTTTAATTTGGTTGATTACAATTGGGTATAGGGTGTTTTCTTCTATGGCTTCTGCTGGAAATTCAACTTTCAAGTAGTTACTCGTATACCCATGGGCTATACCTGCTTCTACTTTTTCCACAAGGACGTCTACTGTCGCCCCAATGTGCTGCTTCTTAAAGGCATCTGCTGAGTCTTCAGTCACTTGCTTAAGTGCCTTTGCGCGCTTTTCTTTGATGCCAGCATCTACTTGATCTTGCATCTTAGCTGCCACTGTTCCTTCTCTCGGTGAAAATGGGAATATATGCACTTGTGCAAAGCCAATTTCCTTCACGAAGTTCACTGTCTCTTCGAATTCTTCATCCGTTTCTCCTGGGAAACCAACGATAATATCTGTGGTGATGGCTACATCTGGCCATATGCTTCGTATCTCTCTCACACTTGCCTTGTATGCTTCTGTCGTATACTTACGGTTCATACGCTTAAGCACTGTATCACAGCCGCTTTGTAATGATAAATGGAAGTGTCTGCAGAGTTTCGGAAGTTCTTTGAGTGCACCTACGAATTCATCTGTTACAACTACTGGTTCGATAGACCCTATACGAATACGTTCAATAGTTTCAATCTTATGAATTTCCTTAATGGCATCGATAAGATTGGTATCTTCTAAATCTTTCCCATAAGATGCCACATGTATTCCAGTTAAAACAATTTCTTTAAAGCCTGCATCACCTAGACGCTTCGCTTCTTCGATGACATTTTCAAGTTTTCGGCTACGAATCTTGCCTCTTACATAAGGAATGATACAATACGTACAATAATTATTGCAGCCTTCTTGGATTTTTAAGTACACACGGGTACGCTCATCCATTTGTCCTATTTTAAGTTCTTCGAACTCATCTATTTCCATGATATTTTCTACATAATTAGATGCTTCTTGGCCAGCTTTATAAGCTTCTACCATATGCACGATATCACTACGTTTATTCGTTCCTACAATTAAATCTACTTCTTCTACTTCTGCTTTAATTTTTTCACCAGCTGACTGGGCATAGCATCCCATGGCCACTAGTACACTTTCTGAATTCAGACGCTTAGTCTTACGTAAAATCTGGCGACATTTACGGTCGCTTAAGTGGGTTACGGTACAGGTATTGACCACATACACATCTGCACATTCATCAATACTCACGATGTCGTATCCTTGTTCTTTAAATAATTCAGTAACCGCTTCTGTGTCATATTGGTTAACTTTACATCCTAAAGTGAAAAAACTCACGGTTTTGGGACGCTTTTGATTTTCTCTATCCATTTTATATTTCCTCCGTATTACTTCTATTATTTCTAGGATAACTATTACTTCCTATTTATATACAATTTTATTATGCATAAAAAAGCAGTCCTCGGTGGACTGCTCTTATCCTTCAACTAACGATTTACCTCCTTAAGTATATCACATTTAGTAAATAAGTTAAATATCAATCTTTTACTTATAAGTCCTCTATAACTAGTTTATTGGCTTTGGTAGTTTAGTTATAAATCGCGCCCAGCCCTCCTCATATTTAATAAGGTTAATAGCGTGATACCTTTTCAGATTAAGAAGATCTTCCAATGTATAGGGTTGTAATTCATCCTTAAGCTCTTTGTAGTTGTCTTTATCACTTCCACTAATCATGACATAACTGGTATTAGCTGACTTCAATTCATTCCTTATCCCTGGTATCTGTCCTAAATAGTGGCATGAGATAATAGGCTTTGCCCCAAACTTTGCGATTTGTGATAGTTTACTGCGTAAGAACTCTTGGCAGCTCTCTACTTGATAAAGTTCATCAAAGTACATATTGACCTTCACACGCTTACTTCCATCTTGTATTTTCCATTTCCTTTGTTGCAATGCACCCCAAAGCTTTGTTAGCCAGTAGGTGGCGTAGGTATCCTTTTCTTGCTCCGTTGCAAACATATGCTCAGGCATCTTAATACATATGAGTTGTGCCTTTTGTATTTCATCAACCAAGTTAAAGTTATGCTTACAGTCTTTTTTAAGCATCATTTCCATGTACGGGTTTTCTTTAAGTTTGTTCCCTCTATTCAATATGCCTTGTACTGCTGATAGTTTAGTCCCTACAACTTCTTTTTTTGATGTTGTGACTTCTTTTCCGTCTGCATCCTTCGTTGTGGTTTTAACATCTTTAACTTCATCTAGCTCTTTCAAATATGCTATATATTCGCTAACATTCTCATTTTGATTCACTGGGACACCTTTGATGTATTCGTCACGTAATTTATGTTGTTGCAGTATTTGAAACACGTCTCGAATAGGTCCATTTTGCAAAAATACAATAAGTGCTGCCGCACCTAAATACCTCTCCATTCGTGCTCTTAAATCTTCATCGCCTCCCTGACTTGCATTGATAAGTGTCATGAGTTGTGTTGCCTGTTGCTTTGCTGCTCTATATACTTCGAAAGAGTCAGTACTATCTGTATATAATTCATTATAACCTAGTCCTTGGATTGTACTCATATTGCTGCCATCGATAGTAAGAACATTTACTCCTGTATTTTTTAGCGACTCGATAACATCATCGCTTAGATCACAATTCCCACACCAGTCAAAAAGTATATTTGTTTCAAGCGATTTACTACTATCGTGACAAAGATTGCTTATTAGTGTTGTCTTCCCTGCGCGGGTTGGTCCTATTAAGCAAAGTGTAAGATATTTAAATGATTTATCGCTACTTAGATAAGCCTCTTGTGTGTTCCCCTTGCATGTACTCTCACCAATGCACATCGTTCCTGTTTGCAGTTGAGCTGGAATGTCTGTCTCTGTGACATTCACATGGGTAATCTTATGTTTTTCTAATAGCTCTTTTCCAGGCAACTGTATAAGTGCACTGCTTTCGTTTATGCCTATCTTGTTTTGTGTTGTCCCAATGCTTGCATCATGTAAATCTATCTTGCATGATATTTTTTTTTCATATTCCAATTCGTTATCCCCCTTTAAACTATAAAAACTTTGACATGCAACAAGCGCATTATTATTTGCTCTTACTTGATTTTCGCTATAGCTTACAACTCCTATCTGTGTATTTATAACGAGATCATTTCTCTTATTCTTACTGTCAGCAGATAACACTCTCACTTTTTGTCTCAAGGCATCATTTAAGTCACCGATTGGGTTATATTCTTTCATCTGGTCACCCAGTAGCTCATCAATGAATCTTTCAACAAACTCTAAGACATAACAAAATATATTAAATGCTACGCTGCCTTTTGTCGAAACCTTTGGCACATTAACATTCTGCATCCATTTATCATGTACTTTTTCAGCTTGTGTCAACCATCCCCAATTACTCGTATGAGTGAAGTTGTAGAGGATAGTTACCCTATCCCCATCCTCCATCACATCAACAACATTCAATAAGTTATTGAGTAGAACATTTGATTTCTTATCCGCATTTAATGCTAGTGCATCATGATTTTTGTATTTCACTTCATATAGAACAGACTTCGCGTCAAACCCATTAATTTTATCAACCTCTTCTATGGTAGATCTTGGCCAGTTCTGCTCCATCTTATCCCTAAGAATGATTTTGTACTGCTGTGGGACTATAAAATAAAATTGAATATCAGCCTTATAGATATCTATCATGTATGCACACTTAAGTTTACTTTCTACAAAGTATTTCTTTTCATCCTTTTTAATAGTCGCTTTCATTGTGGCCATGACAGATGCGATACTACTGGTATCATAATTTCTAGTACTTGTATGCGGTATTATCTTATAGATAACGTATATGGGATTAACAATCTCTACCCACTTACTTAATGGCATCGATTGTATCCGCTCACTCAGCAACATAGTCTACCTCCCAACTACATCAATAACCCTGTGCATATGGATACGATAAGATATATAACACCTGCACCTATGGCTAGTTGCTTGCCTGATTTCAGTCCTACAATGTGTAATATAACCCCTGTAGATGCTACTATCTTAGCCAATGTTACATTGCTACATATAATAACTGCTGCACTTCCAATGATTAAAATTCCCATCACTACTCCCCTTCCTATTCTGCAAATAGACCTTTAAAAATATCAAAGATTGTAGGTAATCCGTAAAGAATGCCTACGGCTACTGCGTACTTACAAGCAATAGCAATTAGACCTGCTATGTCCTGTTTCTTGAATGCTTTAACAATATCTATTGCTGCAAATATAAGCGCCGCCCAATAACCTATAAACTGTATTAATGTCAGTATCTTATTACCTTGTTCATCAACTCTGTCGGTGAATGTATCTAAATTCATCTCAGCATATACTTGTTGAAGCATACTCATCGTGATAAATGTAGCTCCTACCAAAATAGTATTCACTTCTTTAACTGTTACTTTAGCAAGCTCTTTTCTAGCCTGATCGTATGCACTCTGATGCTTTGGAATATAAATAATTTCTATCTTGCCTAATCTCATAAGTGATCCCTCCACTGAATACTTTAAAATAAATTGGATAAGATAATGCTAAAGGTGGTGATTATATGTTCCCATACATGGCGGGGTATCTTATTTGTTATGCTGTAGCTTGCATTGCAAATATTTTATAAAAATTTCAAGTTAAATACGGCTGACATGCATTTTCTAGAAAATAAAATCATACGCTAGGAGTGTAAGCGAATTGAGCGGATGCGATCGGAGCTACACCCCGTAGCAGCGTGGGTAAGTGCACCCACCACATAAGACCACTAAAATGTGGTCTTTTTTATTTTATCTTCACCAAATACAACCTTATCTGAATAAATGATACACCCTGTGATGCCTCGGCAACTTTGCTGCACTCTTTTAACTAAGGTCGCTATAAAAGGGACACATGCAGGGTTACTGGTGTCACAATAGACTGTAAAAGCATCGTGAGGTTTTGAGTTGATATTGTAAATAGCTGTTAAGATAAGGTCCTCTTCTTCATCTGTCATTTTCCTTAAAGACTTATTAAATTCAAACATTCAGCATCCTCCTATAAATTGAATAATCCATTCATTTCACTGTCTATCCGTTATATTTTTTATATACTGATAGACTCTTTTTATTGCCATTAATGTTATTTATGTGACTCATTCCGTTATCTATCTGTACAACTACATCATTATATTTAGCTGTGGTGTGCACTACCGTGCCCTTAGTTACATCAATAAGTGCGGTACCTGACACCCCAAAGCACTCTACGTGGTCAAATTCCATCTTATCCACTACGTACCCATCTTTTCCTAACTTCTTGATAATACTTTCAAATTTCATACTGCTCCTCCTATTCGATATCTATAACACTTGCAAAAGCATCCTCACTTAACTCTACATCTACTATTGGCCTACTATTTTCTATAAGCAGCTCTTTGATAATGTCTATAAATTCATTTGGGTTATAGTTTGGATTGACAATGTCTTTTATTATTAGCTCCTGTATATATGCGCTTTGATTTGATACTGTTTTGAGCTTATCAATAACTCTACTATCAGTTATGCTTATACATTTTTGCATACATTTCACCTACCTTATCTAACCCCCTAACTGTGTCATAGATGCAATCTTCACATATAGCCTGAACGCCAAAAACTCTTTGGATATGCTCTTTTAATATCAATGCCCCTCCACCAGTAAAGTAAAGTGGCATGTATCTTTCCCATCCCTTTTCAATTAACGACTGTTTTAATAGCAAAAGGTGATCCGCTATTATTTGATCTACGATACTCTTTGTCAATTCTGATTGTGTTTCTATTAAATACTTCACTTGATATTCCTTAACGTAGCTACCTGTCTTCTGGCTGATTATATCTGCTATCTTCCTCTCTAAGATATACATTCCAAGATCTAAACTCATATAACTATCCTTAACGAGCTTTTGATTGTCGAATATAGCATTATTTATGGTATAGCCTCCTATATCTACTACCCCGATAGCTTTATTCTTAAAGAATTGTGGTTTAGCAGCAACTACCGCACCACCTTCCATATACACAAGGCAATCATCTATTGTAAATGTTTTGTATTCCCCATTCCATCCAACCTCAAAACGCTTACCTGCATACACTTCCCTGTATAATTCTCTAGCCTGCTTACTGATATATTGATTAATTGGCAGGGCCGATACTAAAAAAACGTGCGACCGGTCAGGAACGAATGACGAAATAGCGTATAGCGTACATAACTTACTAATTAAACTGCTATCTTTTGTGCTCACAATATCTTTATCACCAGCGCCTATCTCATAACGCTTACCATCTATCTCGATATAGTTTCCAGCATCAATGTTCAACTGGGCTCTTGTTGGATAGATTATCTCTTTTTCGCCATACTTTGCTTTTGTATTGTAATACCCATTATTTACAGCTATCCTCATTCAATCACTCCTTTATATAGTTGTTATATAGCTTTTAGGCTCTCTCTAATTTGTGTATATAACTGATATATAACAACTATATGTGGAGGTTTCTCCGAATATTCATAGAAATATAGATTTATTTTCCAATAAATGCTATTTTTATATTAGTAACATTTTCAAAGGGGATGAACACGTCATGATAAGTTATGTGGGATTAGAAGAAGTACTACGCGAACGTCAAAAGGATAGGAATTATCTACATCATCATTTGGGATTAAGCTGGACCACTATCGCAAAATTTAAAAAAGGCGAATCTGTAAGCGTTAGTGTATTGGAAAAGATATGCTTAGATTTAAAATGTGACATCAGTGATATCGTGAAAATAAGGGAAGAGCGTAGGCAATAGTCTACACCCTTCCCTTATTCTTTCGTTACATCAGTTTAACTCCAAACATCCCTTCTATTACATTGTTTTCCTTTGGCTTAAGGTAAGATTTTGTCGTGTCCATGCTATCATGACGTGCCATGGCCTGAAGCTCATGCAAAGCAAATTTACGTGGTTCTGCCAATACCCTGCACATATAGTGGGTACCGTTATCGTAGTTCTCAAGGGCACTATGTCTCAGAGCATGAGGGGCGAAATTGATCGCTTTACCCTCTTCCTTACTTAGCCATATTGACATCTTCTTTGCCCATTCATATAAGGCGTTAGCTGATAGTGGTCGTGCTTTTGTGCGTGTCGTTACCCATAACTCATCGAGCGAATCTGTCCTTGTTGCTAAATACAAGCCAAGGCTTTCTATACTTCTCTCATGAATAATGACATTAAAACGCTTACCTCTTTTGCCAGTTACGATGTTGCTATACCTGTTTTCAAGTAGTCCTTCACGTTTCATTTGTGCGATCTCACCTATTCGCGATGTACTATCATAAGAAATATCTAAGTAGGCACATTCTCGGTACATCTTATTATCTAATAACCAGTTCCTTATTTTTAATATTTGGGCATCCGTCAAGAATACAACTTCCTTGCGCGGTACCTTAGGCAGATTTTTTATTTTTTTAGCATAGTTCTTTTCATATTCATAGTCTTCCTCATCCTCTGCATATTCCATCATCCCATGGATCAGTGCAAAGATTCGGTTGAATCGTGCATTGCCTACATCCCTATCTTCAGTGAGCCATAGCACAAGCTCTCTAAAATCCTTTTTGTTAAAGTCTAACAAACTCTTATCCTGCATGTTTTCTTGGATGTAGCATACAAGCATCCTTCCATCGTGCATATACTGGGTCAATGTATTTGGCCGAAGCTTTTTAGATTTTAATTCAACGAGATAATCGTTGAGAAGTAGTTTGTTATTATCGTTTGCTAATGCATATTTAGTTGGCGTATATACGCGTCCTCTAGCCATAGATACCTCCTATATAGATTTTTATAAATTTATTATTCCTTTTAATCTATATTTAATGCATATCTATGTGTTTATTTTAAAAGATTTTTGACCATACTTTCCAAAGAGGTGTTGTCTATGAACATGAGTAAAGAAATTGTCATAATGCTAAAGCGAAGAGATAAAAAGCAAGAAGATCTATGTGCACTGTTTGGTTGCACCCAACCAACTATATCAAAACGATTGAGCAATAACACATGGAAGGTCAATGACTTAGAGCGTATAGCTGACTATCTTGATTTTGATATGGATGTCCTATTTATCGATAGGCAAAAAAAAGAGAGGTAGCCAAATGGCTACCTTATTGTTATTATTGGCATTTTATCTTTATATCCTGGAACATTGCCATAGTCTACTCCCAGTCTTTGACATGCCATATCCCGCATTTTTGAATAGTTACTACCGTTAATATTGACTGCTTCCATCATGACAACCTTACCATCTACACATACTTGTATTTCTTCTATTGTAACCGTGTAAGTTTTCTTTTGCGATACGGCGGGAGGTTTCTTCCCTGCCTTTAAGTCTGCAATACTAAGCCCAAACGTCATTTGCAAGTGTGGCGTATCCTTGAAATCCTTCCAGTCTCCGCCCCACTCAAACCCATACTTTTTAAATATAGCCGCCGCTTGTTGCATCTTATCAGCAGGATATAAGTTTCCATTAACATTATGGTGTATATCAACCGCAAGTCCCCATTGATGATAAGAGCTCATACTACTACCCTTTGCGTTGGTAACAACTTTCCCTGGTCTAGTACGCCCTTGCTCATACAAGAAGTCCTGTCTTTCTACCGTTCTAAGTGTTTCAGTAAATGCCATGTTAAGGCCTTTTTGATTACACTCATTGAGTGCTGCAATAGCTTTTTCACATACTATAGGATGTAATTTCTTTGGGTCTCTGCATTGTGCTGTACTCATTATTTAACACCATCCTTTTTATTCTTTTTGATTTCTTCCCTTTTATCCTGTTGGTTCAGCTCCCGTACTGCTGCTTCAAGTTTAATCTTCACATCATTATCTTCTAGCTTTAGTTTAGGATGTATTGAAGCCTGATAGATAACGAAGGACTTTCTATCAGTGATTTGCCCTGATCTAAAGAGTTGCTCCGCTGCTTCCACCAGCTCTTTAATAATTTTAAAAGCGGTCTCTCTTTGATGCTCCGTTGTGACACTCTTGATATAAGGCACAAGCACCAATGTAATAATGACCCATGCTAAACTAAATACTACTTCCATCCAATCTACGTTAAAGTTTTCCATACTCTAAACCCTCCTAAAAGTTATTGTATTCACTATACTCTTGTGTCACGTCCTCAGGTGTATTCTTGTTGGCCGTAAATCTGTCTGCAATATTTACGCCTGCTACTGCGGTAATCAGTGCAAGGATAATATTTGTCAAGTTGTCTGTCACATCCCCATGGACTATGTAGTTATAACCTCCAAATGCCATGCAAGTAAGTAAGCACAAGATAAGCGCGCTCACCTTGTACTCATTGATTGAAAAAGTATCTTTAAGCGTTCCTTTTTTCAAAGCCATCACTTCCTTACTTCAAAAAGAATGGGATAATTGCAACAATAACTGCGGCGATAATAGTTCGCCATAACCACTTATTTTGATCTTCTAAATCTTCGATACGATGATTGGCAACCTTCATCTTCTCCTCATACTTCTCGTCCAAAGCACGTACTTTTGCTTCATAGTTATTGGATATGTTTTCAAGGGTTGTTTTAACAAAAATCATATCTTCACTAATTTTTCTTATCTCTTTGTATAGTTGTTCATCCATGCCTTTCCTACCCTCCTATAAAAGAAGCCCCTCTTATAGAAGGGCATAAAAATAACACCATCACTGGTGTTTCGTCTTAACAAATCATTCTTTTAAACTCCGAACTTACCTTTTACTTCATCGACGTATCTCTCGTCAACTTCTAAGATGTCATATCCATATTCATCAATAGCATAGCAGTAGACATTTACCCTGTCTACTCTTGGTGAATTGCTTTCTACTACTCCGTCAATGGTCTTTGAACCAGCAGATAATAGTCTAGCGTTCATTCTTTCTTGGATAGTGTAGTTGATTGGTTTGATAGTTGCCATAATAACAACCTCCTTTAGATTTAATATATTTTACACTCATGTGTGAGTTGTAAGCATAGCTTGTATTTCTAAAAGCATTTCCATAATCATGAGACCATCTGCCTGTGTAAGTGCAATCTTAGAGTTTGTGTCTAACTCCATTTCCATAGACATCAACTGATCTTGTGATATGGTCTTTGTGATTTCTTCATGTGACTTTTCTATTTGTTCTTTTGAAATGTAATATTCATCAGTCCATTGCGACTTTTCAATATCGTATTTTCTATTTATATATAAATATTCATCACTATTTTCATCTAACCTAATCATATCATCTGATGTGACACCCCCAGATAATATTGAAATTCCTATGCAATAACCTAATTCATTTATTTGTGCGTATTTAAAAATCATTTAACCCACCCCCCACTTTTTAATAATACTCCACAACTTGCCATACGACCAGCCAGTCACTTGTGGAAAGCGACTTGTAGAACTCTAGGGTTGTTCCATCCACAATTCTACCACCGCACATAGATTGTGTGCCCGTTGTCTTACCTTCGCAGAACAGCATAGTCTCAACGTGCAGTACCGCTTTTGCTGTATTAACTGGTGCTATTGTCACATTGAATATAATCTTTCCATTAGCCAAAGACATACCTCTCTGAACGGATTTCACACCACCCCTATTTGCAATATTCAACGCTTCTACACCTTTATCATATGCAAGTTTAACTGCTCCAGCAGTTGCAAATTTAGAATCACTAGTATCATTGACTGCTGCTGTGATTTGGTAATTAGGTACATTTCCAAGCCCAACATCAGTCTTTGTAGTACCATGTGGATTTGTTCCAGACCCTGGGTGCACATATGCGTTTGCTCCTACTGCTACACCATCAAGCTTTACCTTATCCCCTTTAGACATGAAACCATCAGCGGCAGTAGTAGCAACCGTATGCCCATGTGTTGATGGCGGGAATGTAGTCGGCTTGCCGCTTATACCTGCCCAAGACACATCTATATTATCAATCTCGCCTTGTAAATTCTTGATTTTATTAAGTAAGAACGGATGGGCAACCTCACTGTTATTATGATCAACAAACTCTGCGTTGATGTCACTTTCTAGTTGCCTAAAGAATGCCTCATTAAGTTCTGTTCCCTGCTCCACCTCAAAGTTAGGTGTTATTTCCATATTCGCTTCGATGCCACTCATGAACTTATTCACCTCTTCAGGTGTGGCACGTGCTTTAAATCTAAATGGATACTTTGCTAAAAAATCTTTGAAAGATATTTTCAATGCCATCTTATTCCTCCATTCTTATAATGACTTTACTAAATTCTAGATCACTTCCAAGTATGCTCACTTCTATCAAACTGCCCATAGGTTTTACGAAGCCACCAGTGTACAGCTCTCCATTCAACATGATTTCAATACCACTCGGTCTATTAGGTATATCTATCGATACTCTTCCCTTGTTTTCTATCGCCATCAGTTTAAGTACTGCATTGGTACCAAGTTTAAAGGTCTTTTCTCTTAAATCCACATGCGTACTGGCTGGATCTACGATTGCACCATGTGGCAAAAAGACAAGGTCACGATTAAGTGTATTTGTCGTTTGAAGTGCATCCACTGCATCTATACCTTGTAGGATAGTTGGTTGGCCAATGTAGAAGCAACCATAAAGCTTTCTGTTCTTAGCTCTATTCATAAGGACTAGATTGCACCCAGTAGGCACTAGCTTATAGATAAACTTGTAAGCCGTAGGGCTTATACTCTCAACTAGCATAAATGCCGTAAGGTTATCTATATGGGTATAATAAAGCACATTGACAAAGCCACTTATCTTCTCGATGAAGTCGCTTACAAAGTAGAATTTATAGAAGCTTGGTACCTTACTATGAATCTCTTCCCAACTCCCATTGATATGTCCCAAAACCTCTTTGCTCTTAAGCCGTCTAAAACACTCATGGCTCTCTGGTTTCTGCGCGAATAGTGCTATATCCTCATCAAGCTTCGTGTCAACCTCTCCAATCACACTGGTAAGTGTCTCATAGTATTCCGTTTGCATATTGCCTGGTAGGTTATCATACATCCTATTAGCCAATGATTGTCACCTCACCTAATGCACCAAGCTCCGTTGCTAAAATATCAATCACGTCTACCCACTCAGATGTGCCCTGCTTTTTAAGTGACACCTTAACACTATTGTAGTTGATGACATCACCTAAAAGCTTAAAGATGTCACGTGGTGCGATGTCCTCATTGATTTCTAAATTACTGTAAATGTCGCTTACAAGTGTTGTTACCTCATACTTTTCAGCTTCAGTCAACGGTACGCTTGCTACTACCTCAATCTTCACATCAAATGTCACATAGCTTGGTCTTAAGAATGTAAGCTCATACACATTGGCACCTTCAGACACAATCTTACTCACCTTATTATTCGTTACATTTGTCTTTGTCTGCACGCCAAAAGGTAAAAAATCAAATAGTACTTTAAAGATGGCCGCGTCTTCGCCACCTTCTACTACTGCCAAGAGACTATGTGGTCCTACTGCTCCCTGCCATGACTCCTCTTTATTCTCAAGTACCACGGAGGATGTGACACCATCAATGTCCTTAATCTCAAAGTTGATAATCTCAGCCGGTTTATTTTCTGCGCCAATAAAGCCTTGGTACACTCTGTCCTTCAGCTCATAGTCCATCTCTCTATCAAGGCCGCCACCTGCAGGTTCAACGTTACTTACATAGGTAACGTCTGTATCCGTAACCACCAATGTATTAATCGCTCCTATTGGTATATTGTACTTTGTACCTGCTTGCTCTGCGATAACACTCAGTACGATACCTTCTTGGGTTGTAATAGTTCCAGCTTCGATGGTGCGATAAATAAGTCCACTTACTGTTTTGACTGCTACCCCTCGTAAGATCTCCTTACCAATGGTCCCTTTAAACTGTACCTTTGATGATGCATGTGTCGGCTGCTTACGTGCCTTACCTAGTGGCTTTACATTTCTGTCCACATAGATGCCATTGCTACTGTTTAAGTAACTTTCCTCAATGGCACGTTCAAGATCTGCATACTGTTTTGCCTTAACTTCTGCTTCAGCAGTAATCTGTATATCCAATATACTCCCTGTCGTAAAGTCTGCATCAGGTACACGTGTAAGATAAGAGCCTATGAGATGATCCTTAAGCTCTTGCATCGTAGGACGTATAAACCCTGTACTCGTAAATCCCCAACTAATCGCCAATATCAACACCTCCTTTCGTTTCCTCCCCACTTGCAAGGTGCAACCTATACGCTATTGCCATCTTACGCGTTGTCACATCTATCGCATAATTGAGTATTTCGACACGTTCTACTGATGTGTTACTCAATATAACCGCTTTTAAGTGTTCAATCTTTTGCTCTGTATCATGTGATTTTCCAAAAACAATGTCATAATCTACCCCGATACTTCTATCAAAAATATAATCACCTTTGCGTGTGGTCAGCCTATGGGCCACATCCTCAAGCACTTGGTCACTACTAGCTGATATAGCGTTTATATGGTTCATTGTTCCAACGTCTAACTTAATACTTCTCATGTGCGTACCACTCTCCCTCTTGTTATTAATAAGGCGATATAATCGCGCTTACCTATTTGTAATACAAGGACCTGCTGCTTATTGATAGACTCATAACTTATATCACCATTATAAATAGGCAAATCATCAAAGGTAATGTCTTCACACTTCACTTGGATCGTGTCGTCAGCATTGATGTTTGTTACAGTGCCCATATAAGCCTGCTTCAGCTCCACAAGCAGCTCATCCCTTAATTGCCCCATCATCTTAAGCAAGGGTCTCCACCTCCAATTTAGTTGTCCATCCATCCTTCGTCAGCGTGTGCCCTCCTGATATAACTTGCACATTCCCAGTAAGGGTCTTGCTCTCTACACGTAGCTTAGATAAAGCTTTGACTCCTGGAAGAAATAAAGCGTTCAGCTCGTACTTAACATTACCCTCTTCATCAATGTAAGGCACAGGGCTACCAATAAGACCAGTATTGGCCTTAAGCAAATATCCTGTATCTTCACCGATAGGTTTATCAATGAGTGCCATACCTGCGTTATCAATTGTTAAAGTGACATCATGTTCTTTGCACAGGTCTTTTATAATGGTTATCTTCTTACCCTTAACAGTAAGCGCCTTGTCTAATACACCTGGTACATTCACACGTGAAAGCGTTGTCCCACTCCCTGCAAGTAAATCATTTAAAACATCTGCAATAGGTGTCCCCTTGCTATAAGTACGCATAAAAATAGAGTTTAGCTCAGGGTTTGTGTTGACACTTCGAAGTGTCGTCACCTTATCCCTATTTACAAACTCTGTAAATGCCTGTCTTAAATCACCTTTTGATATGCAATGTATACCTTCATCACTATACCCTGCATTGACTGTGATACTATTTTCTTGCATGATAGCAGCTATTGTATTATTGCTTAAGTTAAAAAGCGTAATCTCTGTCACTAGAGGCACTGTATCCAAGTCAAATTTTTGTGTAACTTCAATAGTCAGCTCAGGATAACTAAGCGTCATGCTCCCTATTGTTACCTCTAAAATTCTTCCCCACATACTAACCCTCCTCTATAACGACGATGGCACTATTGGTACCATAATCCTCTATGCCTATCACTTCATGTTCACGATTAAACATCGTAGGGATTAGTTTAATATTAGGCACAGTACCATCAATGCCATTAACATCACGGTAGTAGTCCAGTAGGTCTACACCAGTTACTAGCTTATGCCCTGTAAGGATATACTGACTATTACACTGCACGTCAATCGTATAGAAGTCATGATAAGGATTATACCGCGTTGATAACGTCAATAACTTGCCTTGTATCTCATACTGTATGGTTTCACCTAAGTACTTATCAGGAGAAAGCTCAAGTATTGGTAAATCAATCATATATCATCCTCCTATATTGCACTAGGTGGGGTATATCCCCCATACTCAGTGACTTGTGTATTCTTAATGGCTTTCTTCTGATCATTTGTAAGTAACGGCTCTTTTGCCTTTTTAGATCCAGTTGTTGTACGCTTGCCACCACCTGAAGACTTCTTTTCCTTTTCGGCTATCTGCTTTGCGATAATACCATCAGGCTTTGTCTTCCCAGTCACCTTTGTCGTGGCAGCTCTTACAATTCTTATCTGCTCTAGTTCAAGTTCAAACTCGTAGCCATAGCGTTCTTTCGGTGTCTGCCGTATCTTAAACTTCTTTAAGACACAATTAGCAAAACCATTTCGATAGGCATAATGCAATAAATGCGCTTCCCTTTGCCACTTGGCCAAAATACTAATAGCTTCAGCTACGCCATTGATCTCGCTCGATAGATTGCTTAACTGCAATACACCATTCTTCCCTTTAACGCTAAGTGTTGCATTACGCGTAAGCATCCCATCACTTATCTCGTAGCCTGCTTCAGTAGGTTCACTTGTGACATCTGCTTCATGGGTCATATCTTCCTGAGCGATAAGGCTAAATGTTAATATTTCACCTGTTGTTTGATTCGTTAACATCCTATTCGCCTCCTACTTCGCCATCATGACCGAATCATATTTATTACTTGCCTTTGGTATGTACGCTATCGTACTCTTTTCAATCTCTCTAGCAATTTCATTTGCCATATGGCGTTCTGCTGGTGAAACATTAATATGATTTGTAACATTTGTGGTGAATGTCTGTGCTGTGCTATTATTAATTTCATTGAGTTGGTCTGCAAGTGCTACTCTGTCTGATATACTCATAAAGTCCATTGGATTAATGATACTTTCATTTTTAGTTAACATATCTAGCATAGTCTTATTCATATCTAAGATCGCTTCCACTTCAAAACGTTCATACCCTGAAGCATTTTTGTATTTTTCTTCATACTCTTCTTGTTGCTTAGAAACTTGATCCTTATATGCTTTTAAAGTATCTTTATCTGCAAGCTCTATTGCATATCCTAAAGTAAATTCCATATCTTTTTTCGCGGACTTCCTTTTAGATTCAGAGGCAATTTCACCTATATTAGATTCGTTTTTCCCAGCGGCGTAGTATTCAGGATTTAGAAGATTATCCCCTTCCATATCTACAAACTTCTTCTTCGTCTTAAATTCTTCATATGTCCCATGTTTATTTTTATCAAATCCAGTTGACTCCATCCAAGCCTTAGTATTACTCATGCTTGTGTCCCCACTAGTAAGAAAACTGATAACATCTGCTATCTTGGCAGTTGACTCCGTCACAGCTGGTGTTAATGCTTCACCAATTGAAATCTTTGAATTTTCTATGGTTGCTTGCATTTTATCAAGTTCAGATTTTGTGGTTTCATTCATGGTTTTAAATGCACCTTCTAATTCACCAGTAGATTCTCCTACATATGAAATTGATTCTGCCAAAGATTCCAGACTTGTTGTCAATGCATCAAACGTACGTGAGGCTTCTAGACTTCCAAACATATCTGCCGCAGGCATTGCCGTTACATCAAGCGTCTTTTTAATATCTCTAATAACATCCGTAATACTTCCACCTTTTGATAAAAACTCTGGGATGGTATCACCATTCAATTCCTTAAAGTAATCATTTACTGTACTATCACTTCTTGAGAATTCTCCCAGAATCGCACCTATCCCAGTACTGGCATCAGCAGTGGATACTATCTTTGTCGCTTCAGCTAACAATCCAAAAGCATCCTTATAGCCTACACCAATGGCATTGAAGGATGCCAAATGTCTGCTATAATACTGGCTCATTTCGTTTACGGTTGTTTTTCCTTTGTTTTGAGTGGCAAGTAATACATCGCCTATTTCATTGGCATCATCCACATCGAATGTATTCATAATAGTCGTAGTAAGATCTACTGCACCAAGTGGATCTACAAACCCTGCTTTACTTGTTTTTAAAACCCCCTCCATGAATCCACTGGTTAAATCTTCATAGCTTCTACCTGCTGAGAGTGCTTGGTACATAGCCTCACCGACTATATTAGCATCAGTAATACCATACTCAACAGCTAGGGACCTCATATCATCAAGCACCATTGGAAGGTCTTGCTTTGCCAATGTATTAATTTTAGCAGCAGTGTACTCCACATTAGCAAACCCTCTTGATAGTTCATACGCACCTTGGGTTATTTCCTTAATGCCAATAGCTGCAACTATACCTTTAATACCTGATGCTACTCCTTTCATTCCACTTCCGATACCACCAAGTGTATCTGTCGTACCCTTTGCAGTCTTCCCAAGCTTCTCTACCTCATCATTGGCATCATCAAAGGAGTCTTCAACCTTTTTACCTGCCTTTTCGCCTGTCTTACCCATCTTTTCAAGGCTCTCCGTCAAGTCATCCACGGTCTTGTCTGCCTTTTCAAGAGGATTATCATCGGCTTTAAACTCTACATCATAGTAGACACTTCTTAATGCATCCATTTACCTCCTCCTCGCTCTAGTCTTTATAAAGCTCTCGACGATTGTCTCAAATTCTCTACTGCTACACTTCATGATAAAAGCCATTGGCTGACCTGTTATATTGCAGTAGTCTATCTTGTTTTTATACTCTGTCTCAAATTTACGACTTAGAAGCCTGTGAGACATCGTGATGGTATCATCAAATACCTGTAAGCTCTTCCCATGTTGTGTGAAAGGGTAACCACCTTTCTGCATAAGGCTCTAGCGTAAAATTAATGCATAGGGAGATGACATACTTTAAGGCACCTAAATTGCTTTGCCACGCTTCAATGTTCTTCATATCGGCTGGTGTAACAAGTTGCTTTTCAAGGATATACTCCCATATATCCTTTTGGTTCTTAAGTTGAGAACTTTCAAAGTACTCGTCCATGCTCATGGCGCGAATAACAAGATCCTTTTGTCGTTGCACAGGCACCTTGATTTTGACCTTTTCATCAATCCCCTCCTGCTCTATTTCCTTTGTTTCATAGCCCACATTAATCAATACAGGGAATTTCATAATAACGTCCTTCATGTACGTTTTCCTCCTCTTGTAGCACAAAAAAGGCCATTTCATGAACGAAACAGCCCCTTTATGTAACATTTTTTGTATTTTAATAACGCTTTAAGCCAATAGCCTCTATCTCAAAAGTTAAAGGCTTATAGCTCTTGCTTGCAAAATTAATATCAGGTGCTTTGACAATTGCACAGTCAGGCGCACTTACTTTTGTAACTGCTAAGTCGTTGGCTGATGTCACCACTATCGGAAACCCTGTCACTCTTCCATTGTGTAGTGACATCAGGTATGCTGCACTTTCGCTATTAGGATTAAGCCTTAAGGTGATCTTTGACGTTACTGCTGCATGTGCACTACGATAGCCCTCTCCCTTAACACCAATAGTCGTTGTCATCACCGCATCATTATCTGTCACTGTGATACCGTCTTCATCTGCATAGCCTGTGATAAGCTTCCCATTTACGATACAGTTATCTTTTAATGCATCAATTGTACTCAATCTACTCATTTATATGCTCCCTTCTTATAGATCCTCTAATCGGATACGTAATGCTACTGGTGAAATGCCATTGATAGGAATACTTGGTGTATACTCGACAACGACATCTCTAAGCACACGCTCACTTAAGTCTACTGGATTAATATTGGCAGGGTCAGGCATATGTACTTTGTAAATACCTGTGCCATCTGCTGCCTTTTTGACAATGCCTGCTCTTGTACAGAAATCTAAAGCAACCACCAGACGTGCCTCGATGAGTGCAAATCCTGCATAATCAAAACTAATCTTCTCTTCAAAGTGAAGAAGTGTATTTAGATTATCCTTCATCATCGTAGCCAAATAGAGCGGATTGACTACATCATCAATATACATTCCCTGCTTCCCTACAAAGCCATCGCGATAGCTCTTGAAGTTACCACTTTGAACATAGATATTGATTTTCTTACTATACGCCTCCATCGTTGCTTGCTTACCAGTAAGAGGGTCAACCCCAAGGATATTCATAAACTTAGGATTGTAACTACCAGTAGAACGTGCAGCACAAGAAGCAGCAATACAGTCCACACGCTTATAGGCTCCGTTGGTATCTTCCTCTACACGGTTAGGGATGGTGTAATATTTGTCCGTATAGTCAAATGTGCTTCCATCCTTAATCGCGACAGAATAAAGTTTTTGGTTCGCTTCTGCAAAGTCTGATAAATACTTCTTCAGATTGTCATCATCTACATCTGTGCTGATGATCCATACATAGTCTCTATCATTTGCTAAAGCATCAGCAATACCCTTGTATTCTTCTCCAACTGTTTCAGTTGGTAGAATACCTAAGATTTTCAAGGCGTTAATCTTAATCTTATTGCCCTGCTTATCTGCTTGGTTAAAGCAAATGTTTGCCATTCGAAGCACTTCAGTTTTACCCTCAAAGTCCTTCTTAACCTCTTCCATATCGTAGTACGTTTTTAGAGCCTTTGCTCCTGTAATGTCTACTAATAGGATATTTCCAAATCCACCTGGGGACGAATAGGGCGCATCCCTATTGATTACTACTTCAATGTCACTAAAATCAAATGCCATCTACGTCACTTCCTTTCGAAATTCACTTCTATTTTATTAATTGGTGTGCCTACACCTATAACGCCTTTATCAAAATAATCAACCTCATCTACAATATCTTCAGTCAGCCGAATCTTTAAATCAAATGTCTTGATGACTTCTTTATCATCCTCATCAAAATTGATTAATCCTCTTAGCCCTGACATATCAACATAGGCAACGTTTAACTTAATCAAGTCCATTCTGAAGCGATACACTGCATATTTTTTAAGCTTTGAAAAAGCTATAATACAGCTTGCCTCGTCTTTTCCATAGATTTTGAATTGTAATAGACTCTCATAAGTATCTTTGGTATGCCTATCCAGTGTGTTTGACGTTGGCTGATACTTAAACTCCTTTTGCTCCCCCACGGGTAAGTAAGGCTCAAGTATCTCAATGGTCATGTATGTATCAGGTGGTCTTTTATCTTTAAAGCCCTCCCAAAGAGTCCTGATGCCAGTATTTTTAAATATAAGTTGTCGTACTTCGTCAACTACCTCATGTAATGCCATTAATCAGTCCTCCCTACATACATTGTTTTGAGTTTACTAATCTTGCGATAACCTTTTACCTGCTTCACAAAGAACTCCTCACCATCAATGACCACACTATCGCCTGCTTTAGGTATGATCGCATCGAGGGTCCTCACCTTGTACGTAACATCTATCTTATTACCACCACTTGTGAATTGATGTATCTCACTAGCTTTCGGTGGTGTAACGACTGCTTTAATGGTCTTTTCATCTGATGTTTGCACTGGATCAAGCTCACCTTCCACGTAAGTCGTTGTTTTCGACTTAAAAAGAATGTCTTCCAAGTGCTCAGGTAACAGAATAACATCATCCATCACATTGCTCCTTTCACTACTTTGAACGCTATCCGCTTTTTCAACTCACCTGTATCAACAAGTGGGTTACTACTTTTTTTCTTCTTGATAGTACTCGGTTTATTGGCTGGCGTTTTAAGTTCTGTAAGATAGCTCTGTGTAAGTCCTTGTAATTCCATTGCAAATTGCTGGTAAGCCACCTCTGCCGATGTACCTCTTAAGATAGATTGAATGCAGTAATGAGCTGCCGCGTCAATCTCAGCCTTTTTCTTGTCAAAAGTACCTCTTATGAAAGGTCTAGCTGGTATCCGTATAGAGTAGCCTTTACTTTGGCTACGCATAGCAAAGTTAGCGCTTTTCTTTTTGGCAAAGCCCTTTTTAAAGGCATAGTCCTTACCCAGTTTATGATAAGTCGTTTTGTGATGTGGTGGCACATAGATCGTTCGGCCAAATTCATGAACCTCTGCAATCATTGCGTACTCATCACTTCCAAAGACACCGATTTGTATCTTCATACCTCTAAGCTTCGCAAGCTCTGCCTTCACTGCCTCAGCACGTTCTTTATTATCTCTTACAGTAATTTTGACATTAAACATATCATTCACCCTTGTACTTCTTCAGTACATCGATGTAACTCTCGTTCATAGTCACGTATTCATACCTCACATCATCGATGGCGTAAGCCTTAATCTCTTTGCCACCTGCGTTAATATGATTTTTGACAGACTCATAAATAAGAAGCTCCAAATCTTGTGGGAAGTTTGGCTTTAGGCCTGTTACATCCTCCCCATCATCAGCAAGTGCCTGTATAATCTCCTGTGTCAAATAGCCTGCTCTATAGATAACAATATAGTTTTCTAGCGATGAGTACTTAATGGCACTCATCCCCACTGTTGTATATTTCCCTTGCCACCCACCATCTTTATAGATTGCATTACCAATAAGCTGATAGGTATTCGTTGGCAAAGCACCATCTTCGCTAAGCACCTGGATAACATCGAATACTGGCGTAACCTCTAGGTAAATACACTGTTGGCCATCCCCTTTAATTGTCTCTTGATACGCTTCAAGGAGCAGGTCTTTACCTATTAGAGAGCTTACCTTTGTGAGGTAAGCATCCAACAGGAACTTAAGCTGAGTCTCTTCAATATTCGATTGTCCAATATGCTGCTTAAGACCATCTATACTGCACATGACATCATCCTTTCAATAGTGCTACTAATTCAGCCTTATCAAGTGCAGAATAGCCAGTTAAACCACGCTCTTTACACAATGCTTTAAGCTCTGGTACTGAGAGATCTTCAAGTGCTGCACCTTCACCTTCATTTACCATCATGTTCATAGGTGCACTTCTTACAACCGCTTTTTTCATTTTAACTAAGCCGTGTTGGTCAATAACTCTTCCACCAACGAAGATACGTCCTTGGATTCGTGTAAGACCCTTTGTGAAGAGGATTTTATCATCACGGTCAATCTCTACGTCAATTTGTAGGTGGATGCCGTAGCCACGATTAATATCACCAAAGATGATTTCATTTCCTGCGTTATCATCTTGAATGATAGGGTATTTACCAAAGAGTGAATCTATTGATCCTGTTTGGTTACCCAATGAGCGGATAAGAGGCTTTTGATTGTCTAGCTCTAAGTCGTATAGGTGGTAAAGCATGGTCTTTGACATGATGGCAACCATTGGATGGTCATCGTAACGTGAAGGAATAGCAGCTACCATCTTGTTAATGTCTTTAAGTGTTGGTAAATCAGTAGCGATTTCTACTACTGGTATATCAGTTGCCTTAAAGATACCTTGAATACCATCAATACCATCACCTGTACCAATTGCAAACTTATTATTTGCTTTAAGTTTAAGCTTAGCGCCAATCTTTGTTTGAAGGTATGTAGCAAGCTCGATGATGTTCTTATTACGTAGCATGTTAACTGGTACGTCAACATGTGTGGCAATACGGTTAGCCATAACCTTTTTGATGCCGAAGTTTGAATCAAGCTCATTGTCATCTTGACCTGGCTTAAGCTCTTCAGATACATCCCCATCCCAAAGGTCAATGATAAACTCTGCTGCCATCGAGTCATCGTTTGACACATTACATACATCCCACATAGTAAGCTTTGGTTGTACGTATGCAAGGAATGAACGATTTTCCACTGTAAGGAGTGTTCCTTGTGTCGCCCCAGCTGGATCCATGAAGGCTTTACTTGTTTCAGCAAATGCCGCACCCTCTAATTTGACTCTTCCGTTTTCCGTTTCTCCGAACGCTTTAAGCTTTTCTTCATTCTTTGAAATATACTCAGGCATATCATCCTTGCCTCCTTTTAGTGTTAACCCTGCTTTCTCAACGGCTCCTTTAATCATCTTCTCAACATCTGCCTTATTGATGGTGTCATCTTCTTTTTGAGTTGCCTGTGGTTGTTGTGTGTTGCCTGAGAAGATGTTTTGGAGTGCCATAGCAAGTGCTTTTTGTAAGACTTCGTTCATCTCTGCCCCTTCCTCTTTTGTTATTGGTGCAGGTGGACTTGTTGTATCTGGTGCAGCAGGTGCGCCCCCTTCAATCTTTGTCACTTCTTCGCCATTGAGTGCATACCCTAACATCTTTGCGACTTCTTCAATTGATTTACCCATTTGTTGTGCTAATGCTTGTAACATTTTCTTATCCATTGTATTGCCTCCTGTTTCATTTTTTACTGTAGTTATAATACTTTCAGGGTTAGCAGGGAATAATGTCCCACTAACCTCTCTTAACTTCGCCTTTGTGATGATTCGCACCGTCTGGCCATTTTCCTCTTTGTATTCTCTTTGCAAAATAAAAGCACCGATAGAGTTCTTTAACAACCCCTTCTGTGCTAGCAGGTAAGCCTTATTTGCATTTTTGAATATGTACTCACCACTATCATCCTTTTCTAGGAATAAAGTGATTTGGCACTTGCATCCAATGTCATCCTCTTGCAAGATCTTAACCTCTCCAAGGATAGCGTCTATATCCCACTTGTTATGCTGTAACAAATAAGGGAACGTCTTGCCGATATCATCAGCAAATGCACCCTTAATCATAATATCCCCCTGAAGGTCTATTACATTGTACTTATTCGCATAACCTACTAAGATACCTTTCGTGCCATCTGCTGACTTCGTAACCTCTAAGATCTCAAAGCATGCCTTATTAAGCTCTTCGCCTTTTTGTTGATTGGCGCTCTTTGTAACAAATGGAATTTTTGCAAACGCTTTAGTATATTCAGAGTAATCAACGCCACCTGATACACTTTTTCTTTTCTTACGGCCTTTGCCCACTGGTGTACCTCCTTTACTTTTGATTTGTATATTCTAATGTACACCGACAATTGACAATATCGGAGACATCAAATCCTTGGTCTCTTGGCATCTTCCCACGCTTACCACGTAGGGTGAATGACTCATCAATCTTTATGGTCTTACCGTGAAGAGCCTTATGCTCTGGCCTTGTGCGCTCATCAGAACTACACGACCACCTTTTATAAAGCATTCCAAGCGCCTTTGCCGAACCATACTGCCCTTGCTCTAGTGCACTGAATGTCTCAGTACGTGCAATTGCTTTGGCTCTACCATCTGACATCGCTTTCACGCTATCGAGAATTTGTTTTTTTGCCTGTTTGACAGTACCACTAGACACATTTTCTTCGATGATATCCTTTATAGTGTTCTTGGTCGTATCATCTATAGCCTTAATATGCTCTCCTATGCGTTCTAAGAAGCTATCCTTAGTACTTCTAGGTATCTTGTCCTTAGCTTTGTCTAGTAGCTTCCAACCACTCTCATAGAGGTCTACGTATTCGCTCTGTGTAGTGTCGCGTATCAATGCCACTTCAACGTTACTATCATAAATGTCCTCAACGTCAAAAAACTCTTCTTCATCAGCCTTTGTCATACTATTCAGCTGCTTCTTAAGTCTTTTGTGGAGAGTGTCGAAGTAGGCTTGATACTTTTTTATAAGCTTATGCTCTTCAGCGTCAGCTACGTCACCAAGGCTTTTCTTTGACTTCACCACCTCAGACTTCTTTGCCTGTTGTGGTTGTGGTGCAGGCGTATCTTTATCAGGTTGCTTGATATCATCCACTTCATCATACTGTGGTCCATCAAGTGGGTTCATTCCAATAAGATTCCTGAACTCATTGACTGCTACATACCTGCTAAGTGATTGACCAACGGCCTTAAGGTACTCGATAATGCTCTTCTGCAGTTCTTCAATAGCTGAGTAGTCTATTTCATAGCGTACACCAAACTTTGGCTCGTACACTTTATTGTTTAGCTCCTCAGTAAGTTCCTCCATAGGTGGCAATATCGTCTGCTTGATAAAAGCTTTAATTGCCTCCTTCATGTTCTCATACTTACTTTGTCCAAACACGATATCAGTTGGTACCCCTAAGCGTTGGCAAATCTCTCTACCCATCGTCATGTATGTTTCCAAGAAGTCACCTTCTACTGTCTCACTCAAATCTACTGCACTAAACTTACCGAATAGCACCGCAGTTCCTCCATCACCATGGTCTTTAAGTTGCTCTTTAATGACACGTGCTTGCTTACGCGCTTCACCTTCATCATGTATCTCACTTTCATTGATAAGAGCTTTCTGCTTCTCGTATTTAGCAATAACCTCTGCATTCTTCATACGAATGATGTTGTGGGTATCAAGCGTGCTCTTCAGAGCATCCACTTTGCTTTTACCCTGACTCAATCCGTACTTATCATCAGCTGGATTAATAGCATTCAATACAATTAACTGCTCCCATGCTCTTGCTGATCCATCGACTGTAATCGCCTTAATCGGTGTAAGCAAGTTGTCACCATATTCAATTTTAACCTTATCAAATGGCGCAAAATACATCTCACCGGGCGCACCTTCTACGAATAGGGCGTACCCTGCACCTTTCGCAAGGTAGCTACACATGATGTGGCTTATGAGCTTCTTCCTGTTGTAATACATATTCGGTCTATTGAATAAGGCCTGTGCCTTTTCATTAGGCTTTTCTAGTACATCCCCATTCTTAGTCGTGCACTTATACTCTAACGAGTTACACGCCATAAGTATAAGGTCTACACAATAGGCAAAAATAGGATTGTCAAAAGGGTCTGTAGGTGGAACGATTTTCTCCACCTTGTTACTCGCCGTAAATGCCTCTACTTCTGCTTGTGCCTTATCCTTACTTAACCACTTTAAAAATGGTACTTTAATTGCTGCCATATCCTTTCATCACCTCCTTTCAAATTAAACAACAACGGCCCCAATAAAGCCTTTTTTATCTTTTGCCATAACTGCATACCTTAAGGCATCCATAATATGGTTCCAATCATCAATAGGCTTATTAAGTCGTACATTGTCTTTTGTATCCCATATGTAGTTGTCAAGCTCCACCTGCGTCCAGTAGCAATTAGGATGCACGTAGATTTTGTATTGCTGCACCTTCTGAATACCATAAAGGATACTATCATTGCCTTTGTCTACTGCTTCTATACGGTATATCCCATGGTCCTTAATCTCATCAATCGACTTAGGTTCAGCACAGTCTGCTATGATGCGCTCTTTGGCATAGCCCTTATACTTAATCATTGCTGCTAAGTCAGGGTTTTTCATTGCTCTTTGATAGTTCTCATCAAAGATATACATCTCTTTTTCTGTCTCATCAATGACTACTGCAACAAATGCACTAGGGTCATTGGTGTACCCAAAGTCAAGTCCGAATACACTTCTAATCTCATGGCCTTTACGACTTAGTATGTCATTCTTATCAAAGTCTAGTACCATGTACTGGTAGACTGTACCTTCAGCAACTCCCCAGTTACCCTCTCCTTCTACTGCGTACCGCTTAGGATGTTGCTCCTTCATCTTCTCAAACACTTTTAAGTCTGCCTTATCCAAATACTCATTGCACTTGTAGGTAGTTGTAAGAGCAAACACGTCCTCATCGAAGCTATCAAAGAAGCGCTTCTTCAACCAGTGCTTTTCGCTCCATGGGTTGAATGAAATCGTGAACTGCTTAAAGTAGCCTGGTGGAAGTGTACCACGGATAGATAAGTCTAATTTATTGAAATCCTCTTCGTTGCGGATCTCGTAAGCCTCTTCTATCCATACCCAACACAGGTACCCTTTATCTACTGTAATAGATGTAATCTTTAATGGATCATCGAATCCCCTGAAGAGTATCTTTTGACCGGTTGGTATGTATACGGCTTCAAGTGGTGATACGGTAAAGTTCCATAGGTGCGATACCCCTAACTTGTTGCAGGCCCACTTAAGCTGTGCAAAGGTACTATCCTTATGTGTCTTAAAGGTCTGCCTTACCACCAGTAGGTTAGCTTCAGGATACTCCATCATCCTCTTAATATAATTAAGGGCAGTCGTAGTAGATTTCTTGCTACCACGACCACCCTTTACAACTCTATATCTACTCTTGTTCTTCCAAAAACGATTATAGCCTTTACCAACTATCCCCCTTATGCTTATACGTTGCTCTGCCATAACTAATCATCCTCGTCTGGCATATCATCAACAATGACTACCTGTTGTGTTAAGTCTATCTCCTGTTTGTCTGTTGGCTTAAACCCAGTCCTATCGAGAATGTCTTTAGCCGCATTAAACTTTACAATGTCACTCCTGCAAGTGAGAAGTCCAACCATCGTTTTTAGTGCCTGAGCTGATGCACTATCCAATCCTTTACGCACTTCTTTATTAAGTGCTTCGATGAAGTCAGGATCCTTTTTCCAGTTTGTGATTGTATTGTAATGTAGCTTCAATTCGTCTGCTGCTTCCTTTTGTGACTTACCTTCATAGACCATCATCGCTATTGCCTTAATCTGTTTAGGCTTCAATTCTTTTTTGCTCTGCATAGTGCACCACCTCCTATCATAAATTTTCATAATTATTCGCAATATTAAAGCCACCTAAAAGGGGATAGGTGGCTTCGTGGGATATTTGCATGTTCTTTAGGGAATATAGCGGAGGGAGGACTCCACTCTTATGTGATTTGCACGAGTATCACAATACAATAATAACATGGTTTTCTATGCCAAAAGTATCATGAAAGTATCAAAAAAGTATCACGATTTTTAGCACACCTCTTTGATACTGTTAAACAGGGGGAGCTCTTCATAACTTGCCTGCCCATAAAGTATATCCGCCATCCTCTTTAGCGCTTCCTTACAAATCTTTTTCGCTTGGCTCTCACTGTACCCTATCGTGTCTGCTACAACATCCCACTTCTTATTCTCTATATACTTTAACCTTATAATCTTCTCTTGCACTTCCCCTAAAGCCTCTAAGGCGATATCTAATTCTTCTAACTCTCCTGACGCATTACTTATTTGCCATAAATCCTCATCACTCTTAATTAAAGCTTCTTCCATTCGATTGCTCACCTTGTTCGTCGGTGATCCAGGCGTAATACTATTATAATTGATGCTCATTCCTGCGTAAGGGTCTCCTGCACTCAAATATTTATTCATTCGTATTCTATACTGTGCCTGAAAGTCCTTATATTTTTTTAGTCTGTCCCTTACCTCTTGTACATGTCTATTCTTCATATGCATTCCCCCTCCTCTAATAAGCACCAAAACACTCATGCCAATTTAGACATAAGTGCTTTGGTTATTATTAGGTTGTTAGTTACATTCTTCCTTAAGTTGAAATCTTAGCTTTCTCTTTTCCATATAGCCTCCTCGATTATTCACCGCTTTATAAAGTACGTCTCGTGATACCCAATTGTCGTAAGCAGCATCCTCTATATATCTGTACTCCTCAATGACCTCTCCAGTATCATAGTCTAATTGTAAAATATGCTTATTCCTTCCCATGTTCCCACCTTCTAATTAAAGTAATGACATTTGTCTTTCTTCTTCCATGCACTTATCAAACTCTTCTTGTTCTGCGTAACCAAATGCACAAAACCCATGCTCTCTTCTCAGCTCCTGACACTTCCCAACTGCCCAGCTATAACTTAAGTCCCTTATGTACGCTTCACACTGTCCTCTAGACCACTGAGCCCCCTCATATGGTTTCTTATAAATGACATACGTTTTCTCGGTAAAATGCTTCTTCTCACTCTTCACGCTCTCACCCTTTCAAAAAATTATTTTATGAGTTTCTTTTAAGTACTCTTAGTGTTAACCAAACACCAGTACCTATTCCAATTACATACACAATACCTATAAACACTCCTACTTCCATTTTTTCGCCTCGTTTCATAAAACTTAGATTTCAATTCCCCACTCCGGGTTCTCATAAACATTTCCAACTATGCCGAATTTAAAGTCGGGTGCAAAACTTCTAAATGGCGTAAACTCTTTGCTAATGCCATAATCATCTACCCCAAAAGCTTGATCCTTGAATACCACCTTACAGTTTTGTTTAATAATTACTTGCCCATCTTTAGCAATATATTTAACCTCTACGATATCATCCTCATATATCTCTGTACCAATCTTGTCATTTAACCCTGTGTACTGCATTATATTGCTGAGTTCTACATCGTTTTCCTCTTCGATTTTTACGCAAATCATACAACCTTCAGTATTTGTAAACCATCCATATTCTTGGTTGCCATCATCACTATGTGCCATTTCTTTTCTATAAGCATCCCATGCTCTAAACTTAATCGCTCTCATTCTATTCCCCTTCCTTTGTTGACAATTTTACTTGATTTAGGCAAATCAGTTGCATACTACGTCAATGTACCTGATTTAAAACAAACTCATTTGCTCATCCACTTTTATTCTTCCAACAACCCTACCATCTTCTATCACATCATCAGGTTTAATGGTCTTGGGATAGCTTCCTTGAAGTCGAAGGAGCCACGTTGTCGTGATCTTGCTTCCTTCTTGCACCTGCAGGTGGAATCTATCCCACTTTTGACCATTTATCTTGCCGTGATACTCATTAATAACCCGGAGTACGATGTACCGCAACTTTACTCCTGTGCTTACTTGCATTAGGGCAAGTCGCAAAGTGTGTCTCTTGCCCTACTTTAGTGATTTCATCCTCATGTGATACCTTAACGCCTCTTACGACTTCACCTGAGAATGTGACGATGGTTGTTTTACCTTTAGGATGTGGATGTACAAATAAAACACCTGGATTAACTGGCATTAACTTGCCTGCGGTTGTTTTCATAAACTCAATCTTTTGTTTGCAGCTCCTGCACGTGCTCATACTCTATTCCCCTTTTCTTTTGTTAACTCGACCTTTTCATCTCTCTAAACAGTGTAAGTTGTGTAGCGACTGTTGGCATCGATGACCATCCTTCGAAACTCTCATCAAGGATGTCTTTAATCGTGGCTTTTGTTGTTGCCCAATCATGTCCAAGTGATGCCACAAGATGCCCCCAGTCCTCTATACTGTGTTTTCTCAAGTTGCCGTCTGTATCAATGTGCATTAACTCGTGATAGATAAGTGCTGCTACTTGCTCAGGTTGCATACGTTCTATGTACCAGCTACGTGTTTCAATAATGTACTCGTAGCCTGTCATCTCCATGAAGTCTTTATTTGCTTTCTTACACCGTGCCATCCATGGGTCCTTTGCCTTGCCTGTGTCCTCATAGTTGATATCCTCGATGAATAAGATACGGTTGATTGGTACGTGCTTCAACTCTCTGAACTTATCTGCAAGTCTAAGGGCTATTGGTTTGTACCACATATTTTTAATCCAGTGATTATCGCCATACTTCCCATTTTCGATGGTCTTAATCATACGCATCTTACCGCCATCGTAGTCGTCAGTGTACGTGATATTATATTGACCACTAAATGTGACGTCTGTCAGTATATCACCTGTCTTTTGGTCCTCTACCAGTATTCTTTTCATGTGCATTCCCCTTTACTTTTGTATATTTAAAGGTGCCAGGTAGTCTAATATAACGCCATCCCTTGACCGTATACTCACCATGTCATCGATGCGTATAGTATTAAACCCTTTGCGCCCTTTATTTTGTTGCCATGCATCCCAGTAATCAAGTACCACACGCCCGGGAATGAAGTATCTCATGCTAGTTGACTTCATGAAGCACAAGAGAAAGCTATTTTCTCCAACCTCTAGCGCATCCCTCATGTACTCAATCTGATGCTCCTTGATGTGTTTGAGTGGTAGGCCGTTAGGATCTTCGCTCTCCTTGCAGTCAAAGCTTATACTCATACCTCCCTTAACCGTGCCCCTAAAGTCTAGTGTACTTTTCCCAGTTGGGAATGCACTTACGATTTGTGCCCCACGTCTTATAACCTGCCACGGCGTACTAATCTTTTGCACTAAGGCTATGCCTCTGTTGTGGTATACCTTATTTGCTAAATTAACCTCATCCTCGAAGCCTTTTCCCTTGTTTGCCATCTTTCGGTTTTTACTTGCTCTTTCAACTGCTTCACATGCTGTTGGGTCAGGATACCCCTCCATATTTCTCCAACTTGTCATACCCTCTACCTCCTGTGTCTTTTGTAAAATCTAGCACTTTCCATCCTTCAGGTGACATCTGTATTGTCGCAATCATATTGCCTCTGACGCGTACCTTTGCACGGTTATCTTCATCCAAGCTTAAGCCTACTTTGATTTGATGCATGATTCTTGCTGCAACCTCGCTGGATAGCTCTCTGTAGTCGGCGTACCCTCGTCTTTTCCTCCATGCAGTCCTTGCATTGTAAGTTAAGTACACATGTGGTTTTTTCATGATGCACACCCCAGCTTCTTGTGACGTTCCTCTAACTCCTGTTCAACTAACCTCTTCGCTTTATCACTATCACCTAGTTCAGATCTAGCAGTTACAAATGCATTAATAATCACATTCACACCCAAGTTGTGTTTGTTTGCCAGCTCCTCTGCCCAAATGATTGTGGTATTTATCTCTTGTGTACTCATACCCCTACTCGCCTCCAACCATTGCTGCTTTACTTGATTGATACTCTTCTAGACTTCTATCCATTCGCTCTGATGCCATCGTCTCTAATTCGTCCAAGTCCCAGTCGTGTTGATACATACTGGTGAACGACTTGTTTTTAGTAATCGGTGTTACGTTGCTGCCTGTCTTATTCCGCTGCCAGTTCTCCTCATGTTGGATGACTGCCTCAACACTGGTTAAGTTTTTACTTTTCCAGTCATCCAATACCGCAACTATGTACTTGATACTTGTAGCCTTATTCTCTATCGCTGCTTTACTTGCATGTATCACCAACTCTTCACCATGCGTGGTAATCAACTTATCAAGTAAGGACTTCTCGTAAGGTTTAAGCTTTGAGATGTTTTCCTCGTAAAATTTAAAAGCTATACTTTTGGTGTCGTCGTCCTCGTCATGCTCTTTTGAAGACGATGAAGAAGTTTCTTTTGGTTTAGTATAGTTTATTTTATTAATAGGACTGGTTTGTGGACTGGTTTGTGGACTGGTTTGTGGACTGGTTTGTGGATTGGTTTGTGGCTCTTTAAAGACCGCAAATTCTCGATAGTCCACTTCTAAGGAGATTATTTTATACATTGCTGCTTGGTTACCCTTTCGACTTGTGAAGTCAATTCTACCCATATCTTTTAGTGTCTGTCTCGCTCTCTGTATTGCACCCTTCTTTAAACCTGTTTTGACCTCTAAGGTTGATATGGCCACCGCAAATTCTTGTTTCCATCCAGTCTTGTTGTTGATATGCATAAGCGCATGCCATAAGACAATAACCGAATCTGAAACGGAATGAGTTTCGAGCCAATCGTAAAATAGGTTTATTTCTCTTAGGTAGTTCATCTATTGTCACATCCTTTGTGCATAGGAGGTGCCCTTCAGGCTACCTCCTAGTGTTTATTCTTTATACAGCTGGCACATCGTTTTGTGCTTCCACAGCCGTTGTCTCAATATAATCTGATTCATCGGCTACAATACTCATATCTGCGTCAATATTTGTTTTAACTGTTGTATCTTGAGCAATTGCTTGCTGTAGTTCAATGCTAATTGGTGCATACTTAAGCAGTTGTTTAATAACCGTTTTCTTAGCCATTGCATCGAAATCTGTTTGCCATGGACCATTTTTAAATGTCTTAGACTTAGCCTGAGCAAATTCTAGGATTTGCTCTTTAGTTCGATATACAAAGTTATATCCATCATCTACCGTGTGATAGACCGCATAGTATCCAATAACACCTCCTCTCTCACCGGTCAGAAGTGGCTTGTGCTTAAGATCTTGATTTAGACCGTAATCAACATCGAACACATCCTTATCATAAACCGCATGAGCATAAATTGTTTTTATTTTCCCACTACGTTGTGCCAGTTCAAGCATACCTTTATAACCTACTTGGAATTGTACATTTGTACCATACGGAATGAGGTACGCTTGTCCAAGTGGCGTATTAGGCTCTAACCCAAGTTGTGCACTCTGCATCATTGCAGCAATAAAACTCTTTGGCTCACATTTTTGAAGTGCTGGATTTGCACTAAAAGCCGTAAGTGCTACCCTTTGAAATCTCTCACTACTTACCATACTTGGTAGTGCTGCTTCAATCTCTTTAGCCATTGCTTTCATCAATTGTTGCATGCCTTTTTGTGGACTTACCTTTACTTCACCACTTGCTTTTGATTGTAAAGCTCCTTTTGCTTGTTCACTCGCCATTGTTCTCAATCTCCTTTATCCTTTGATTTATTATTGTTTTGAGTTCGACAATTTTATTGCATATTATTTCTGTACTCATGCACCTATTACACCCAGTACATTGATGTTCCATATAACTTGTCAAGTCATCATATAGCCTTATAAGATGCTTAAATTCCACATCATCACCTCTCTATTTCACCTTAAATACTCTGCTATTGATTGTCTGACTGTATGCCGTGTAAAGCTCAGGCTTTTCTGCTTTTAATCGCTTAGTATCAACTGTAGTTCTTTCATGCGTCTTCCATGTAACCTTTCGATTTCCTACAGTAGCTGATTCACTTATTTCCATTTCAACTTGAATTTCTTGGTCTATTTGTTTCTTTTCTTTGTCAAGTTCTTTGGTTAAAGCCTCAATCTCGTCACGTCTAGCCAGCTTCTTCTCAAATGCACTATTAAGTTCAATAGATTCATCCACACTCGTACTGTATTTCTTCTTAATCACTTCACTATATTCATTACTACCATCAGGCTCAGGTACTTCATTACCAATAACGTATTGCTCCCAAAACGCCTTTTCAACAATTATAAGGTTGTTAATTGTTTCTTCATCCCGCCCTATTCTATGCCAAACAAACTTCTCATTACCGATTAGGCACGCGATATAACAATAATCAAACCCACCAACTGCCATATAATGTAGGCACTGTAATTCATAATGTAGAGGGATACCTTCTTCCCACTCACTTTTACTATAGCTCCCTGTCGTCTTACACTCAAGAAAGGCGTTTTCACCACAAATAACACGGTCTAAGTTTGCCAGCATGAAATCATGCTCTGGATGCTGCAACAAGTAATTTTCACGCCTTACCTTAAAGCCCGTAGCTTCTTCAAAACGTTTAGCTACATAATCCTCCAAGTCTCTCCCGACTCTCATTCTTTCATTGTCTTGAATAGGATCAACTTCTTCATTGGTTTTATCTAAGTAAACATTAATAGGTGAACTCCATGGATTAAGCCCTGCAACAGTAGCCGCTTCACTCCCACCCAATCCCTTTTTTCTCCACTTTAGCCAGTCTTCATATGACATATTTTTTGTACTAACAAGCTTTATTGCTTTCATCCTGCTACCTCCTTATACCTCTTCATATACTCCTTCAAGCAATCATCGCAGATATTTTCACCATCAATCTTGTAATAAGACTCACCTAAATAAATATCAGCACAACACCCATCACATATAAGCAGTGGCGTTGGTTCATCTTGCTCTAATCGGTAATCGCCTAATTGAATCATCCTGCTACCTCCTCTATTCTGCATAAAGCAACACTGCCAATACTGGGATTACCATGATTACAAAAAGCACCATGACAATGCCAACTTCATTTAAAACATAAAGTAATTTCTTCCCCATGCTTGTCCATCCCCCTAATCTTTGGTATAATGTATTTAGATTTTTTTCTTAAGTGCTTCACGCGAGAGCTACTGGTAGGACAGTAGTTCTTTTTTTATGTCCTTTTTTATCCATGGTCTTAAGGATCATGCCGACTTTTATCATCTCGTCCCCTATATCACATCCTTCATTGAAAATATGTAGCTCATGGTCCTCTATCTTGTCATCGCAGGCTATCGCTATAAGCTCACTCGATAACTTCGTAGCCTTGTTAATCACATCAAGCATCGTAAGCACCCCTCGTGATGGCATTGTGTTTTGCACTGATGTAAGCTTCGGATCCGCAAGTTTGAAAAGCAGTAACTCATCCTCATACACCTTTGTCATGTCCAAGATCACATCCACTGGTGGAAGAGTTTTGTTGTTCTCATAGTCACTAATAGTCCTGATACTCTTATCAAGCAGCTCTGCCGCTTCCTCCTGTGTCAAATCTGCATTCTCCCTGCTATTTTTAAAGATAAATCCGTAATTGTGCTTCATTCCTTTTCATTCCCTTCTTTTGTAGAATTAAAGTATTCTTATCTTTTGTGTATTACCCTTCTGTTCTTCCTTTCGATTTACCACCTTCCTATTCTGCTTTTAAGGTATCCCCTAAAACTTTAATGGGGGATACCATGCAGCCTATCTTTAATGGCTTCATCTTTGAAAACTCTCGGTCCAGGTCTTTTTTATCATGTATGCCATACTCAGCTAACTTCTGCTTTACAACTTCCTGTCTCACATTGGACACTTTTTCCTTCATCCTCACACCCCCTATCTTCACAACATCCATCCTTGTTATCACCAGCGATGCTCATAAAGTCTTCCAAAGTGTATTGCTCCATGCCGTAGTAGGCATTAAGCAAGTTGGCCATATCAGTAATAAGCTTCGCCTGCTTGTAGTCCTCACACTCCGTCATGTCCTTTTCAGGATTTGCTCTTTTAAAGTCAACCACCTTGTCGACTACGACGTCATGAAACGCATCAACTAATGCTGAGATTCCTAATATGATTGGTTGGTTCATGTTGACCTCCTACGCTGTTTTTGTTTCTTTTAACTTCATTTTGTAGTTGGATTCTTCAAAAAAAATAACTTCCATTGGAATCCCATATTCTTTTTCCATATCTAACATAGTACTTAGATCAGGCGCAGTACGTCCTTTTTCCCATGATGACCATGTTTGTTGTGATACATCAAAGCGTTTTGCCATTTCATTCTGTGGTGTATTACCTCTAATTAATGCCAGAAGATTTTTACTCATTTAATCACCTCTTAACTACGTTTTGTAGTTATATATTACTACTACATTTTGTAGTTGTCAACTATTTTTACTTGATTTTGTAGTATTTAATTTTATTCTACCACATTATGTTGTAGTATCTTTTTAGGAGGGATGGACAATGTTAAAAGACCGTCTTAAAAAACTTAGGAATAATAAACAATTATCACAACGTGCACTTGCTGAGCTGATAGATGTATCACAACAAACTATTGGTTCGTGGGAAACTGGACGTACTGAGCCAGACCAACAAGCTATACGACGACTTGCTGACTTTTTTAATGTATCAGCAGATTACTTGCTCGGAAATTCTGACCTACCACGTCAAACACGTATTGATAAAGCCGTATCCGATGACCCCGAACTACTAGAATTTGCACAAGAATTGCAAGCACGCGAAAATATGCAGCTACTCTTTAAGCAGGTAAAGCCTATGAGTGATGCAGATATATCAAAGATTATAAAGATAATAAAAGCGATAGAAGATGCTGAAGATGCCGAAGAAGGCATAGAGTAGGGGGGATTTAGATATGGCACTTATTGAAAATGCCAAGCATTTAACTGGTATGGATGATATACCCGAAGGTGCTACGTTTGATTTGATAGTCGAAGACGATAAGCTGGTGCTTTATACGATGCGCAAAAATCCGCACATAAACATTTCAAGCATTACATCTTTAACTTATGAGGAAAAGGAATTTTCAGTTGCTAAAAAATCACCTATAAGCAGAGCTATAGGATTCGGCATTTTGGGTTGGATTGTATGCTTTATATTTAATCTAGTGGTATTTGTAATATCGCCATTAATAGGTTTTGTACTTGGTGCTCTATTAGGTGGTATGAGTGCACTTAATGCCAGTGCTCCTGAGAAGCACATTTACTGCACATTAAACTATTCAACGAATACCAACGGGATGAAAAGTATTTGCTTTATGCTACAAAATACACAAAAGCACTTTATCGAATTAAAGGAAATGCTTGCAGCAATTGAATTAAATAGATAACAGAAATGTACAATAGATAAACTAGGGGTTGATTACATGCATAAGACACACTTACTCAGTGATCCGCTGGTAAGATCACTACTCGATGAGCACATATCATTCCACGAGGTCATGAACACTTACAATATACGGACACACGTGTCATTTGATTTTCCTTCTTCTGCCTGGGGGCTTGTGCATTCGGCAAAGAAGGGAAGTTACTACATAATACTAAATGGAAACATCAGCTATAAAACACAAGTTGAAACATTTGTTCATGAGCTGAAGCATATCGTAGAGGATGTACCAACCTGCGGGTATGTGATTGGTATGGACATGCAACACAGTGAGTTTGAGGACGACTCAGAGCTCATACAATTATTATTAGGGTAAAGGGGATGAAATAATGGTTTTTTTAGCAATAATGGGATATATTTTTATATTTGTTGGGGTAATAAGCATGATATTTATTCCTCTAGTTGTCGGTGTGCCTTGCATAGCTATTGGATTACTACTTATAGGTTTTTATGAGGGGATAAAATTATTACGATCTATCAATTATCAAGCAACGATACAGACTAATATGATAAGAGATATTGCCATCAAGATTAATCCTTCAGAGTATAGTATAGATGCGGACGACTCTACATATGATGATGAGGAAGATGAATACGAAGATGATGATACTGACGAAGAATAAATAGGGCCTATGCTCTATTTATTTTTACCATCAGATAGAACATATGTTTGCAAAAGGGAGGTTATTAGATGAAAGCTGCTTTATATGTAAGGGTATCCACACACTTTCAAATTGATAAGGACTCATTGCCGATGCAGCGCAAGGAGTTAGAGAACTATAGCAGATATGCACTCGGTATAGAGGATTATGAGATCTTTGAGGATGCTGGCTACTCTGCTAAGAATACGGATAGACCTGCTTATCAAAATATGATGGCACGTGTCAGACAAAAGGAATTTACCCATATCATCGTGTGGAAGATTGACAGGGTATCACGTAACTTGCTAGACTTCGCCACTATGTACGAGGAGATCAAGAAGCATGGTGTAACCTTTGTATCCAAGAATGAACAATTCGACACTTCTTCCGCCATGGGAGAAGCCATGCTTAAGATTATTTTAATCTTTGCTGAGCTTGAAAGAAAACTTACTGGTGAGCGTGTCTATCAAGTGATGCTCTCACGTGCAGAAAAAGGGCAATGGAATGGCGCTACTGTGCCACTGGGGTATAAATGGTCAGATGAAATTAAATTCCCTGTGGTGGATGAATTTGAAGCAAATATCGTAAAGTATATCTATAACCTTTATGATGAGTTGCAATCTACCACTAAAATAGCCGTACGCCTGAATAAGGAGCACGTGCCAACTAAGCGTGGTGGTACCTGGACCGCTAAGACCATTAATGATATTTTACACAACCCATTTTATATTGGTACCTATCGTTATAACGTAAAGGACCAGAATAGACGATGGAAGGATAAATCAGAGTGGATTGTACTAGAGAACAATCATGAGCCTATTATCTCTAAGGATC